>PABJ01000095.1 GCA_002699105.1 Ectothiorhodospiraceae bacterium
CTTCGGCACGAACTGGATCGCGATCAAGATGCTGTTCTATGGCGGGAATCAGATTCAATGAAGGCTACGCGGTTGTCGAGACGCGCTGAAGATCGTCGCGAATACCGACCAAGCGGGCATTCAATCAATCTCGCATCATTCAACGCTACCGTTGCTCGGCGTGGCGGCGTAACGCCGCTTAATGTTTTACCGTTGACGCCAGACGGCGGAAGCGGTCGAGCGGGACATGGCGCAGGTACGCCGCTGAAGCTCGCTGAATGGTGGACCAAATACATTTCGCCGAAAGGCGGCACGGTACTCGATCCCTTCATGGGAGCCGGAACAATGGGTATTGCTGCGGCTCAGCTGGGAAGACGTTATGTTGGTATTGAGCAACACGAAAAATACTGTCATATCTCAGCGAAGCGGATCAGGGCTGCGGCGATCAAATCATTCGACATCTTCGATCCATTATGCGGATCAGTCGGCGAAAGAATCTGAGCTGACGAAGGTATTTTTATTTTTCCGGCCGACTAATAATTATGGTCGGCGAGAATGAGAAAGAATGTTGTTCCTGCAAGGCATCAAAGCCGCTAAGTCAATACGGACCAGACAGCCGCAAGCCTGACGGTCGCAAGTATCGCTGTCGTGATTGCGAACGCGAGTACAATAACCAGCTCCGAGAAAAGCAAAATCGCAATCCATCAGCTCGCGACAGAGCCCAACGAAAATACAGGTACAAACAATTCGGATTAACCATAGCTGATTACGAACAGATACTAAAGGATCAAGGTGGTGTCTGCGCTATCTGCGGTCAGCCGCCCAATGGTCGCGATTTGTGCATTGATCATTGTCATCGTACCGGCAAGGTCAGGGGTCTTTTGTGCGACGGTTGTAATACGGGGATCGGCAAGCTCGGCGATGATGCATCTTCAATTCGCAAAGCTTTAATCTATTTGCAGCAATCGGAGCAAGTTGCGCTGCCGGAGCCGATGATCTACAGGCAAATACCTTCGCTCCCCCAACGCTAAACAATCGCCAGCATTAAGGATCGTACGGTCTCCCCGGTTGTTCCAAATCCATTCTGACGTTTTCCAGCAATACTTCAGCGTCTGGTCATGGTGCGCGCGATTGACGCCGTAGCAGTTGGTTCGACCGCCCCTGTACCTGCAATCGACTCCGATAAAGATGATCGGATTACAGCCAAGCAGGTAGGCAAGCTGAAAGGCGAGCCCATGCGTATACATGCTTTCCAATTCATGGGTACTCTGCGGCATCTTGATATCGACGAACGGGTCCGGCCTAGCTTCATTCGGTTGCTGACGGAACCCATTTCGTTTTCGCCGGAAACGAATCCATTCAGGCGGGTCTTCCCGGTCATGGCAGTGCAGCTTTATTGCGGTCAGAGCTTCGAGCTGTCGCCGATCTTCATCGCGGTCCAGCAGGTCACGATCCTGAAAAATGCAAATCGAAGGATCGATGCCCAATGTCCAGGGCCGGTTGATTCCAATAGTGAAGCAACCTTCAAGGATGGACAGATCATGATCGGCAGCTGATGGACCGTTGCCTACTATGTAGCAAGCATGACCCTTCAGCGGAGCTGTTGACCAATGATCGTGGACTTGATCTGATGGGATTCGTTTTCGTGGCTTTGGCTTGATCTTTGGCATAAATAAAACCCCCGGCCGTTAAAACTGGTTCAGCAAGAGCAACGACCGGGGGCGAGTTGGAATTAAGACGCCAGTATGGTGGCGTTTACATTTAATTCGGAATCATTCTGATTTATCCTTCAAGGGAAAAAGACGCTCCCACCCTGACTGCATCTAAGCTCATGAATTGGTTTCCGGTTATTTCATCGATGGATGGGAGCGCCAATCATTCATTATCCCCTTCGCCCGCTATTTCCTTTTTCGATTTCGGCCAGACTAAATACAAGTCATATCCAACCCGCCGCATATTTGGTCGGGTATATTTTCGCTGTATAGCTTTGGTAGTTGGGCAATGGTAGCTATTCATCATGTAATGACCATTCCCCGGCGCAAAAGATACCAAACCATACTGACCAGGCCCTAACTTATCTGCGAATTCCCTGAAGCCATCATAATTGACTCTTTCACCTTTCGCCCTGGTTAACTCACAATTGCTTATCCGTACAGATTGGGCTCCAGATACCTTTAATACTCGGATCATTTCTACGATTTCTGTGGCGGAATACAGACGCTGTTTACAGAGATTAATCTGGTTGACGGATTGATCAGGGAGCTGCTGTATTAATCTTGCGTCATCAGCACCGATCAGGTCGATAGCATCTGTTGGCCGGTCATCCCTGATATCGGTGTATTCATTCAGGGCGGATTCCATTAATTCTTCTGCTGTAGCTTCTGGATCGTAGTCGGCGGTAGCATCTTCGGTAATGGTTGTATTTCGTAGTCTCATTCTTTTTTCTCGGCCGGAAACATGATATTACCTTGAGCTATCAGCACCTGACGAATCATTATGCTGATGCTCTTTGATTCTGCTGTTCGTATTTCTCGACTTCCTGCATGATCTCTTCGAATGCTTTCCGTTCATCTGGTAGGGCTGTTCCAGGTCCGATCAATCTCGCGCGCCCTTTGCTCTTTTTGCCATTTCCAAGGTCAATCCGTCTGCCCTGTGAATTTCTGATAGGATGCTCATAATCCCGTTCTTTGCTCAGCAGGTTGAATTCAACAGCAATTTTCAACAGCTCGGAATACATATTTGACGTAATGGTGAAATCAAGTATGCCTTTCTCTTTCAGGGTACGGAACTTCTTCAATGTAGCATCTCTGCTTTCTCTTGCGGTATGGGCATGGCTGCTTTTGATCACGAATGCATCAGCAACCTTGGAAGCTACAAATGCAGCAAGCCGTTCATGGTTCAATTTCTCGCGACGATTCCAGTTGAACCGTTCTGAACCAACCAGCTTATGGCATAGATCAAGATATTTCGCAGGATCGAATATGCTATTGGATGGCTTAAATGATTCCGCCATTAATGTAATAACACCTGATATCTTCTGTTTTGATTCATGCTCAGGGCTATTTCCCTTCAGACCATGAGCAACATACATTTCGTAAATAGCATCCAAATCAGCAGCGGTCGCAGGCCGGTTATGTAGCCGTTGGAAATGTCCAACAACCTGATATTTCCGTTCCATGCCGTTGCCTGAGCCAAGTGTAGAAACCTTCGTTTTTGGATCAAAAACGTCTGTCCTACCCATTATCCTTATGGGATTGTGCTTGGTTGTTCTCCCATCCGTTGGGGTTGGTGAATCTGTGTCAATTAAAGTCAGAGAATCCGTTTGAGAAATTAATGCAAGAGAATCCTTTTGTGATTCATTGACAATCTCAGACAACCGCTTCCATCCGATAGGCTTCATGCTTTTGAGCTGATTTAATTCATCAAGGGTGCGTGGGCGTGGAACTTTTGCCAAAATACCCCTTGTTATAAATGGTCTTGACCCTGATCTATCCTTGATGCTGAATGTGCCGCAAATCCTATCGACATTAGCTGCAAACCCTTGATCTTCTACTATTCGCTTTACAGCAGATTTGATATCATCTGTGATTCTATTGTTGATATCTTCTCTTTTGAGATATCCGTTAGCTGCTAGGAAATAGACATGGGCTCCGTTTCCAGATGTAGACGGTTCCCAGTAACAGCCATGAAAGAAATTAGCTACAAGATATTCAGCAGCTGCAAAAGCATCAGTCTGATTCTCATGAGCATCAATGTCAATACAGAATAATCCATAATCCCCCTGTCGCTTTGACGTGTAAAACAAAACTCCAGGTTCTTTTCCTTTCGTGGACAGATGAACATCAATATGTACTTTCTTCATTCTCTTTTTAGCAATGTAGATATTACCGTGTTCATGCTCATTAGATTTGATGTATTCCTTTTCGGTGATCGCCCTAACGATACCTGCGGGCCGCTCTTTTGACTTTGCCCGAAATTTTCCATATTCATACTTATCTACATATTTGAAGAGCCAATGAGCTAGCTTATGCGTTAATTCATGGTCAGGTTTCATTACTCATCACCCCCGACCAATCGTAGATTTGGCGTAGAGCCGCCCTGTGTTTGTTTATTGACAAGGGAACTGATCAACCTTGTTGCATCATCCCTTGTCAGAGAATCAACCTGTGCTTTTGTATAGCCAAGCCTGAATAAATACTGCCGCTGCTTTTCAGATGGCTGTCGTCTGAGCCGTTCGATCAGCTCTTTAGCTTCGTCTTTACTGATTCGCTCAACTTCATTTTGTCTAGCTCCAAGAATCAGCAGGTAATTGACCTGAGCATTTGTTGCAATAGGTTCATCGCGGTTAGCTTCTAATTCTCTGATGAAATCTTCAGCATCTTTGTGAGATTGAACTGTATTGATCGCCTTGCTATCGGGTGGAAGCAGTCGGCGGATCAGGTTGAGTTGATCTGATGTAGCTGGGATCGGGACGATATTCTTTTTTGCGGGCATGAAAAAACCCCTTCAAGCAGTTTGTGGGGAACTTGAAGGGGTCAACCTACTGCGACTTTCGTAGCCGCTATTATTTCAAATGTTCTATTTCATCGTGATAGCTACGTCTGTTACAGTAGGCTGCCTTCGGTCGTTCCCCAACGACTTACTACTGTTAATTCGATATAGCTATTTATTTTCCTTTAGCTGGCCTGAAATTATTTCCTGAAGTTCCACCTGAAATTCCCATTCATCAAAGGCTGCGATCAGCTCCCAAGCTTCGCGGCGGCTCAGCTCATCTATGCGCTCAGGCGGTAAGCCCAGCATCAGCAGTCGCTGCCGCTGCCGTTTGGTCGGTGGCCTGCTGGTGCTTTCGATGTCGTCCCATTCAGCGTATTCCATGTGATTTGTTTCGGCGGAAATCAGTAAAAGTCTTTTGTGATCAGGGGGGGTCGCGTTGCTGAATTCCGCAACACTTGAGTAAACAGATTTACACCTGATACTTTCTGATTATCACATGCCGCTGAGATAACCCAGGATTAATCCGCGACGTAATACCCATGTCATGGGTCCACCACAAATAGATGCATCCAGAATAAGCCCAGGGCGAATTGTGCATCTGAATCAGGTGAATAAAGTAATTGGGCGCAAGAAGTAGAATTTACAGAATCTGCGGAAAAATAAATTGCATGTGACTTTGTTTGGGGTAAAAAAGATCAGCGAAATGAATAAATGATAAAGCGATTGTGTCAGAGAATACGACCGGTAAAGCATTTATGAAATACGGCAGTAGAAAATGATCAGTCTCCGGGGAACGAAAAATAGATCGTAGATATATTGTCCGAAAAGAGTCCATCACATGACGAACAAAACACCTAACTCGAAACCGAATTGCCACCTGGCGGCGGATGTCGTGATGGATTCACCGTCGTCAGGTGGTTTTTCAGGAGCCCCAACGATGCCTAACACGACTATGCCTAACCTGACTGGCAGCGACCGCCAGATTGCGTGGGCGCTGGACATTCGGTCACGTTGGATGACCGAACTCGATCGACTAGACGCCGAAATGGTCCGCCGTAAATTTACAGCAGACTGGCTGTCGGCGTTCGCCGACTGGCGCAAAGACCTGGAATCGAAAGCTAGCGCACATAAATGGATAGAGATGGACCAAAAACACCACAACCCCCATTACGATTTGCTTGTCGAGTGGGTGCGTACCCACAACCCTGAAATATTAGACGATTTTGTTGTCGTGCAGGTCGCCCAGCGGCGTATGCAAGAAAAATTCGACAAATTAAAGGATGGCTACGAGCAGCGTATCAAGGCGCTGAGTGATGAGTCGCACGAGCAGCAACGGCGCATCGATGCTCTAAGCAGTCAGTTGCGCGAATGCTGGAGTCATCTTGACCTGCGCCGCCGGCAAGCAAAAAAAGCCGGAAACGAGCCGACCAAGCTCAACGAATTGTGCGACAAAATCGAAAGAGTATTATCATGAATACTAAAGGTCGTCCGCCGATGCCGGACATACGAATCGAATCAGTAAGCGACAGATTCCGCATTCGCTGGGCTGGAAAGATCGTCGGCTATAGAAATAGCTTTGATCAGGCTGACGCATACGTCGAAAGAAGAATTACCGAGCATATAGCTAAAGAAGTTTACGATGATCTTGACCTGCGTATCGGAAGCAGCTTGATGACGAAAAACGACAGCGACAAATTGACCGCATTAATCGCGCCCGTCGATCTCTATTTGAATAATACTAATCTATGAAAGGAAACACAAATGAATGCACTAGATAAGCTCAGAAAATACTATGACGACCACCGGCGCGATGATGAATACGAACCGAACTACGTCATCCCACCATTCGTTACCGACGATCTGTCTGAAGCTCGCGATGTCATGCGAGCAATTAAAAATGGGCTGTACCTCACCGAAACTATCATCGCCCGCCGTGTAGCTGATCGTGGACTGCTGGTTGGATCATCGTCGTGGGTCTTCATGGGCCGGAAACGTGGCGAGATATTGCCTGTAGCGCCTGGCGTCGTCGCTTGTGGTCGCCGAATCAATGATGAGATTCGCGATTTTTACAAACAACTGGGCATAGATCGTAGCGGGCCTGACGAGCTCTGGTGCTTGTATGGTCTGGATGATGATGGTTTTTTGTTGATGGATCGTGGCGTGGGTAGTCGCGATGATATCGAGCAGGTAGCGGCTGACCCTGAGCGGTACGGCATAATACAGGTGGGAAAATAATATGGACAGTTTTTGGATATTGATGGAAACTATGCGCTGGATAAGCGGCTAACATCCATGCCATTGGCCACATCGGAAAACGACGCGAATAAACTCGCCGCGACTATCTGAGTGAGACGGTCGAACGCGAAATTGCAGAAGCTGGTGCAACGTGTCTTTGCAGGGTGTCTGGTTGGGACGACGGCGGCAACCCCATATGGGAGTGGATGAAACTTGCCCATGCAGCAAACACTAATTAATAGATGCATGGCGACATGATCCGCGTTGCTGAATTCAGCATTACGGATCATTCATCATTGCTTATCCTTAATGCGACGTGAAACATTTGTTGAAATTCAACAAAACCACTTATCCGTCGGATTTATTCGTCAAATGGAAGTAGCTTGAAGACGAAAAACCTAAAACCGGAAGAAAATTCAAATTCAGGCGAAAAAATATTTCATCCGTCGATTTCAGCTCAAAAACAACGCCTTCGCATTTATGGCGTCTGAGATAGCCGCTAATTTTACGGAGTTGGGTAGCTACTCCCCTAGCTTCAAGACCAGCGAATTAAAATCTACAAATCGTAGCGGCTGTTTTCAATTCTACCGGGCGGATAAATCGGTCTAATGTAACTTGTAGCGTGACGCACGATTTACGTCGTTGATCGTCATTTGACGAGCTGCATAAAATACACCGCCCAACGGCGAACGGCTCAACATTTCGTTTCGTCGAGAACCCTATTTCATCATCGGATCGGATCACGCGGCGCTGATGGTCAGCGTCGCAGGCACTGTCACTACGTATAGGGTACAGCTCGATGAACACAAGGCATCTGATTAAGGTTCCGCTCGCGTCGTTAAAGGTCGATCCGAAAATCCGTAAAGTCTGGCCGGATATCACGGGAAGTATCGATATCGATTCGCTCCGTACGAAGATCATGGATAACGGGATCAGCGAACCGCTGTACGTCTGGTCTCAGGATAATGTAACGCTGCTAGACGGTTTCAGGCGCTTACCGATCTATGAAAAGATGGGCGTAAAAACTGCTAGCTGCTATCCGATTGACGCCACTGATATCGATGCCGCAAAGCTCTGGCGCTATATCCATAACATTACGGCTCGCGGGCATGCTAACGAATATGTACGCGGACTACTGGCGCTACAGCATAAGACGTACATCTCGCGGCTGAAGCCTTGGCGGTCACCGAAAGCCGCCGAACAGCTCGCGACTGAGATGAATATTGATTCATCCACCGTCGCAAAAGATAAGAATACTGGCAAGGGGTACACACGGGCATGGCTCGCGGCGCTTGCGAAAGTCTCCATAAGCATGATGGGCGATATCGAAACTATTGAACGGCTGCTGGATAAAAAATGTCTAGAAGAAGAAATGGCAGATTATCGCCCTGATCCTGACGACGAAGCAAAATCAGAAATGTTCAAGGCTGAAGCTACAAAGCGGGCGAAGCAACGCGCTGCCAAAACACGCGATCAGCTCAAGGCGGGCGAGCGAAAGGTCTATCAGGTTGCGAAACACGTTAAGGCAAAGAATAAGACCCACTACACCGGCGGATTTTCGCAAGTCAAGAATCCGAAGGGCGCGCCATTGAACACGATTCATGAAGGCGATGCCGCGAAAGTCCTGAAAAAGTATCCTAAGGATATTGCCACCGCCGTCATCACATCCCCACCGTTCAACATCGGCATGAACTATACGATGTTGAACACTGATCTTGATTTTAAGCCCTATGACAAATGGGTCGATGGGCTCCGAAAAGTCTTCATTGAAGCTAGTCGCATACTTCGCGTCGGCGGTCGTCTGGTCGTTGAGATGGGGGAGACGGCGGACCTGCCGCAGCATACAGAGCTGCGAAAGGCTCGGGTCCGTCGTCCCATTGCGGCAATGTTGCAAAATCTGATGGACGAACCCGAAATAGACCTGATGTACTATGGGTCGATCCAAATCAGCAATAAACACGGGGCTGAAGCCAATCCGCCGCAGTTTTTCGGCGCTGTTGAGCCGTCGCCGAAGCGCCCCCACATCAATCCGACCCATACGACTGTCTACATCTGGTCGAAGGGACAGGCCGAATTGCTTCCGACCACTGATACCCACCATGACATGACTCAGGACGAATACAGTCTGGCGTCGCGGTCCCTATGGATGGACATCAATATTTCTGGTGCGCGAACGAACTGGAAAAATGCTGAAGGAAAAGAGATCAAGCATTCTTGCCCTTGGACGGAGACGTTCGCTACGCGACTGCTGAAGCAGTGGACCTATATTGATGATTTGGTCATCGATCCGTGGTGCGGCAGCGGCACATTGCCAGCGATGGCGGCGCGGTATGGTCGGCAGTACGTCGGCATTGATCAGAATCCCGATTATGTACTCTGGACTCGCCATCGCTGTGAAAAGCAGCAGCGGGCATATGCAATGCATCGCGACGAACAGGCTAAAAGCGCCTGAGAATATTTGCCCGAAAAAGGAAATCACCTGCCCCTGCTGAATGTAACCGTAACTGGTTCATATTCAGCGGGGGCATTTTCATGGGGACGAAAGAGAAAGTATGTAATTTCTGGAACGATCTTGAAGAATCAAGGTCGGTCGAAATCACAAAATCAGTAATACGACATCTTCACGAAGCTATACCGCAGGCGACCGCCGTCGAAGTCGCCTGCGAAGCTGACGACAAACGCGGATGCGATTTCTGGGTCACCTTGTACAGCGGCCGGAAGCTAGCCGTTGACGCGAAAATCCGTTCGACCGATTGTCGCAAGTACGGCAACAACGATATCTGCCTGGAAGTCTGGTCAGACATCGACGGAAAACGAATCGGTTGGACGCTAGATCGGTCAAAGATCACCGATTATGTCTGTTGGTATTGGTCATCGACCGACCGATTCGCAATCTTTCCATTTCTTCCGCTTCAAGCTGTTTTCAAAGTCTGCGGACCACAATGGCTCAATCAGTACGGGCGGCAGCGCCAGCAGAATCGGGGCTACGTCTCTGAATCGGTGTTCGTCCCAATCGTCACGATTCATGACGCATTGAATCAGTATTACATGAGCGAACTACAGGCGGAAAAGGAAAAACTATATCCAGATCGAAATTAATGACATTGGAGATATGAGAATGGATCAATACAAACTACGGCAAGAGCTTCAATCCGATAGCTATACCGACCTGTCCGATTCCGAAGCCGCCGAAAAGCTGAATGAAAAAACATTCGACAAATACATACCACTGACGACTCGTCAGCTGCTGGAATTTGTCGCCCAGAATGGAAGAGCTGCAAGAATATTAGCATTGACACAATCTGATGATCAAAATCTGAAATCAATCGCTGTTGCAGCTCAAACTCTAGTAGAAAGAGAAGAAGCCGAGCTTGATTTCAATAGCCCTGTACATGTCGAATTGATCGACGCTCTAGTATCTGCTGGGGCATTATCTACAGACGATAAAACAGAACTGATTGAATTGGCAACCACAAAAATCAGTAAGGCAGAGCAATTAGGACTGCCGAAGATATCGGCTAGGCATGTTGCCAATGTAAGGGAGAATTAATGAGCAATGCAACGTTTAGTTGGTCTGACAGTTGGACAGCCACCAGTATATTTGAAGCTTCAATCGGCAACGGATCAGATGCAACATCAGCGGCGATCAGCAACGATGGCAAGATTGCAACGGAAATATCGGTAGAAGTCGCATACGGAACGACTGCAACCGAAGGCGTCAAGGTCTATGTATTAAGGGACGGCGTGGCCTACGAAACAGAAAACGATAAGCCGTTTGGTATGTCGTTGCAATATTCTACGTCAACATCATATCGTAAAACGTTTACCGTTCGTGGCGATGAAGTCAGTAGGTTCAAAATTCTGATAACCAATGATAGCGGCGATACGGTTGACGCTTCGGCCTATTACAAGCAATTGGATAGCGTCAATATCGCATGATAGTAGTGTCAAACAACATCAAGCCGATTACTTCAGTTCTCAACTGTAGCCATCCGTCAGCGAATGGATTGAAGGGGGATTGGGATTTTAGCTATCCCGGCTTGGCTACTGACCTAAGCGGTAATGGTATTGATCTTAGCTTGAATACATCAAGCAATAATTATATTACTGGCGATGTTGGTCCTGCATATCACGCCGTTGGCGGTACTGTCACTAATTATGATAGTTTGTTTACGTATGATGAATTAACATTCATGATCGGCTTTTCGTATCGGGTCGATGGGACGTTTAAAAATTTGATTGAATCCAACGGCTCGGGTGCATATACGCCGGTAACGTTTCGTGTAAGTAACGCAACATCTACTATTCAGTTACTTCAAAGGGATGCAACAGGCAGTAATCGTTCGGTTATCGCTACAGGGCTGTCATATGATACATATTATGTTGCGTTTGTTCGATTTGCTCAGTATCCCGGACAGATGGATATGTGGATAGATGGGCAGATGGCATATGCCAACGGCGCGCCAGTCTTTACGCCGCAAAATTCAACTAATACAACAATGGGACTGAATGCCAACAGATACATTGATGTATCGGTTATGGGAATATGGGATAGGGTGTTAGCTGAAAGCGAAATATCAGAATTGTCGGCTGACCCGTTCAGCCTAATCAGGCGACCGATGCCTTTGTGTTATTTTGATGTACCAGCGGTACCGGTATCAGAAATCGAATCGGCATTCTGGGAGAGAACAACGATACATACAGTAGGCGGAACAAGGGGTGCTGTGCATCCTGTTGGTAATGGTCATGGTGCAATTCATCCAATAGGCGGCGAAAAGGGGAAAGTAATATGAGCTGTCCATCTTCAATCATCACAAAAGGAAAAGCTGTAGCTAATAGCCCGGTCGTGATCATGGGTCGCGTCTCGGATCAGGATGGCGATTACATTCAGCAGGCTGATATCAGCACGATCACATATACCGTCTATGACATCGACGATACGACTGAAGCCATCGTTGACGAAACATCATTGACTGTCGCTGATGTTATCTTCGATGCGCTTCAGGTCAGCGATACAAGATGGAACAACAGTGGCGATTCAACGGGGTATAACTTCGCAGCTGTCCTGCCGGGTTCGGCGATACCCGACGACGATGTGACGTATCAGATTGAAGTTGAATTCACGCCGTCATCTGGGGAAGCATTTGTCCGACTATGGCAGGTGGAGACTGTGACTCGATACGGCGGATAAAACCCTGGAAATGAAAAGGTACTCCGCCGAGATGAGAGTTTCCTTTGGGCGAACGGAAGTGCAGAAGACCCCCATCAAGTGGGTATGCCCTGCGAGAAAGGATGAGAAATGAACAGAATGCTACATACTGAAGGCTTGATCGTTGGGCTTGGCGAAGGCTGGGTGCAGCGGAGAAACAGCGTTGATGATCAGCGTTACAGTCATAATGATATCGCTCGGGCGATCCTGAACGCATATCTAGTCGGTTACGAAAACGGCAGCAATGACCACGAAAAGGATATGAGCGAACAGACACTTCGCGTTCTGATGGACGATTTGTGCGATTGCGAATGGTGCCGGGGGAACGATGGGTAAGGCTGAAATCTACATCTATGCGATCATCATACTGATCGTGTTCGCGTCGGGGGTATTGACGCTATGACATTCATGATCCGCGTCGATGACGTTGACGGCGCTCCAGTATTTGTGCTGATCAATGGCGAAACCGGCGAACCCATCGAAGGCGTAACGTCGTTGCGCCTTGAACAAAAGCTGGACCGCGTGATCGACATCAAAGGTCGGATCGAAGGTGAGCGCAAATACATCACCGATCTTGCTCGAAATGTAATGTACATCGACGGCGAGATTGGGCGGAATCGCCGAACGATTGAAGACCCTGACCCGATGTATTGGGTCGATTTCGATTGTTGTATGGCGACGAAACAGGGGAAATACATTGTTTTGCGAGAGAAAGGGAGAGTAACAGTAGGATAGTGGGCGACAGTCGTTACGAGAGAAAGAAAAAAGGGAACGCCGAACGGAATGCAAGGATCAGTCTTTCAGGTCGCGACATCGGCGACCTGCCGCCCGTGGGGGATCCAGGGCGCCGCGATAGCTGCCGCGAAGATTTCCGCAAATTCTGCGAATCATATTTTGCCCTGCCCTGTAGAAAAGCTCCGCAGGCAAGAGGATCATCAGGTTATGGGTGACGGCTCGCAGGTTCATTTCGCGGC
>PABJ01000096.1 GCA_002699105.1 Ectothiorhodospiraceae bacterium
CCTTTTGGCGTTGTCTGCATTATTTCCTCCGGGATTCCTTATCGCTCCAGCCGAGAGCGCAGAGCTTTTCTGGAGCTAGTTGCTGTTCGAGTTCTTCTGCGCTCATCAGGTCTTCGTCGAGAATCACATCCCGAATCGAAAGCCTTTCTTCCCTCATTCGCCTGGCGAGACGGACTGCCGTTTCATGTCCAATGATCGGAATAAGTGCGGTGATGGTTTCATGCGACTGCTCCATCAATTCACGGCTGCGCAGTGCATCCGCGGTGATACCCATCAGACACTTATCCGCCAGTGCATCATCGGCTCTTGTTAGTATATCCAGAGATTGCAGCATTGCATCAGCGACGAGCGGCATGAACGCATTGAGCTCAAGCTCTCCGGACATCGCGGCAAGGTTAATCTCGTAATCATGCGCCATGACGCGAAAACATGATTGCATCGTCATCTCCGGTATGACGGGATTCACTTTACCCGGCATCATCGATGAGCCGGGCTGTACTGCCGGCAGCTCGATCTCCGCAATCCCGCCTCGTGGTCCGCTCGATAGCAGCCGCAGATCCCGGGCAATTTTCACGAGGTTGGCAGCGTGCGCACGCAGCATTCCCGAGACTTCGACAAATGGATCGATGTTTTGGGTCGCATCGACGAGGTTCTCAGCGCGAGAAAGCCCCAAACCGGTGATGCCTCGCAGCTTTTCGATGGCGAGAAAGATGTACGAACGCGGGGCTGCCATGCCTGTTCCAACGGCGGTGCCTCCCAGATTGACGACGCGCAACCGCTCTACGCATTTCGAAACCCGCCACCTATCGCGGGAGATTGCCCCGGCATAAGCGCCGAATTCGCGTCCCAAAGTGATCGGTACTGCATCTTGCAACTGGGTGCGTCCGAGTTTGACGACGTCGCTGAACTCACGCTCCTTGTCTTGGAGGATCTCCAGGAGATGCACAAGAGATTGCTCCAGGAGCTGGAAACCATAAATACACGCTACACGGACCGCAGTCGGGTACGTATCGTTCGTGCTTTGATGAAGATTGACGTGTTCGGAGGGATGAACCTCTAGACCGGAAAGATTCGACGCATGCCTCGCGAGTACCTCGTTCACATTCATGTTGGTTGAAGTACCCGCACCACCCTGGAGTGCATCGGTTGGGAACGTCTCGCTCCGATGATCTTGAAGCAAATCTTCAGCAGCGGTTGTAATCGCATCTGCAAGGTTTTGGGGCAGGTGCCCTGTCTCCGCATTTGCGGCTGCGCAAGCCATTTTCACCTGCAGCATCGCTGAGATGAGATCGCGATGCACAGGTCTTCCTGCGGTGTCGAAGTTTTCAAGAGCACGGGCTGTTTGAATCCCGTACAAGGTATCATCGTGCAGTTCTCGTTCGCCGAGGAAATCTTTTTCTATACGTGGCATCGTAGCAGTGTTTTGTGTCTCTCCATACTACAAATATACGGAATGCTGTCTCCGTGCCCATGCATCTTGCACCCAGGTTTGATAGGTGATATGAGAATGATAGATTTCAGCGTCGATTCAACCATTAGCCAGAAAGTTCATGATAGATATAATTCTGCTTCACGGCGCTCTGGGAGCCGCCTCTCAGTTCGCAGCAATTACGTCCCTGCTGAATAAGAAGTGCAGGGTGCATACATTCGATTTCGAAGGACACGGGGAGAATGCTTACGATGAGCGATCATTCCGAATCGAGTACTTCGCCGAGAACCTGTACGCCTATTTGGATGAGCACGGTATCCATGATGCATTCATTTTCGGCTACAGCATGGGGGGCTACGTAGCGCTGTATGAAGCGCTGAGAAATCCCGGTAGAATACGTAGAATCATCACGCTTGGGACGAAGTTCAATTGGAACCCTGACTCTGCGAAGAAGGAAGCATCGTTTTTGAATCCAGCTACATTGTCATCCAAGGCTCAGGAGTTTGTCAAGCAGCTCGAAGCACGGCATACCGGAATTGGTTGGCGCAGAAATGCGGAGAAGACGACCAAAATGATGATCCATCTCGGAGGCAGTCCACTGCTCACGCCTGAGCGCTTGGCAGAGTTAAATATCCCTGTCCGGATTATGCGCGGAGACAAGGATCGTATGGTTAGTATGGATGAAAGCGAAGAAGCGTTCAGGGCCCTCCCGAACGCGGAGTTCTCGGTCCTGCCCGGCACGCCGCACCCCCTCGAACGTGTGGACCTTGACAGGCTGCAATTCGAAATACTCGATTATCTTTCGTGAACGAGGCCTGAACTAAGGTGGATGTTCTGTGGATTTCGTATAATCCGTTATGGCGTCATCACCCCACATACCGGAGTTCATCCTCGAGATCGCGGAGGAGATTAGGAGCCGCGATGGTATTCTCTACATCGTCGGAGGATGGGTGCGTGACTACCTCCTGGGGCATGATTCCCACGACTACGATCTTGAGGTCTACGGCATAGAAGCCGATGCTCTCGAGTCCTTGCTGCGGAAGTATGGAAAACCAAGCCGGGTAGGGCGTTCGTTTGGTATTATCATCCTCGCGCGCGATGGAGTGCAGTACGACTTCGCACTCCCTCGAACTGAGAGCAAGACAGGGAAGGGGCACAAAGGTTTTTTAGTGAACCCGGATCCAACGTTAACATTCGAGACGGCATCTTCCCGGCGCGATTTCACGATGAATGCCATGGGAATGAAACTCCCGGAATTCGAATTAGTTGACTATCACGGCGGAAAGAGCGACCTTGAAAACCGAGTTCTACGCCATGTTTCCGATGCGTTCTCAGAGGATCCTCTGCGCGCCCTGAGGGCAGTGCAATTCGCAGCACGATTTGGGCTTGAGATCGATCCTGCAACACAGAAGCTTTGCAGTCGGCAGCCTCTCGATGAACTATCTCCGGAGCGCATCTTCGGTGAGTTTACCAAGTTGCTGATGAAGTCCAGGCGGCCTTCCATCGGACTTGAATGGATGCGGAATATGGATCTTCTGCGTTTTTTCCCCGAGCTGGGGGCGCTTGTCGGTGTGAAGCAGGATCCAGAATGGCACCCGGAAGGGGACGTATGGACCCATACACTTATGGTCGTGGATGAGGCAGCGGTGCTGCGGTCAGAATTAGCGGATGAAAAAGAGCAGATGTCGTTCATGTTTGGCGCGCTCTGCCATGATTTCGGAAAACCTGCAACGACGCAGTTCGTAGAAGGCCGCTGGAAAAGCCCGAAGCATGATGTTGAAGGCAGGAAACTCGTCGAGCGTTTTATGAGCCGAATGACGAATGAAAGCGCCCTCATCGAAGATGTTGTAAAATACTGTGAGTTCCATCTAAGGCCGATCCAATTCTATAATGCCCGCGATGAAGTGAGCGATGGAGCTATACGGAGATTGGCACTGAAGATTGACATACGGAAACTTGTTCTGCTGGCGAAAGCGGATCAACTTGGCCGGACAACGCCCGAAGCGCTGGAACGTGTTTTCCCGGCCGGCGATTGGCTGCTGAAACGCAGCGAGGAACTGCAAGTGCTCGATTCCAGACCCGAACCGCTCCTCGGCGGTAAAGACCTGATCAGCCTGGGAATGCGACCCGGACCTGCGATGGGGGAAGTCCTCAGGGAAGCCTTTGACCTTCAACTCGAAGGAAAGCTCTCTTCGCGTGAAGATGCGCTGGCCTGGGCCAAAGAACGAGAGTCAAATGCTCTCCATGAGTAAATTCGACCCGAAAATGCAACTAATCAGTAGCGACTCGTGTCACTCTTATAACCTGTTAAACTTCTAATGCAATGGGTGAGCCTGTGATCCTTGAAGATGTACGCACCTCGCACAAACGCCGGAATCATGCCCTGATTCCGCATTCATCAATCATCACATCATTCAGCATTCTGGCATTGCTGTTTGTGCTAAACGGACAATCTGCTGCGCAGGTGTTTCATGCCGAACCCAAGCAGCCGGCTCCTCCACCCGCAGTTCTCTTCCCGGAGCCGACATACTGGTTCCTGGGAATTATTGCCGGAGTGAATATCAATCAGCATGAGGGGGATTTTATCACCCGCTCGTGCGAACGGCGATTTTTCGAAGCTTCGGGCACTGGTATTCACGTTGGTTTGCAATTGGAGCACATGCTGGAACCATATCTCGGGGTTGCAGTAAAGGTGCTGTACAATTCCTTCGATGCGGATGGGGTGACGTTCGCCCCAAAAGTACCAACGAAGGTCGTTGACGAGGCGACGGGTACGGAGTCAGAGCTCCCACTTGATCTGGAGTATACCTCGAATGTGACGTTAGGATATGTGACTGTCAATCCTGTGCTCGAATTGTTTCCGATTGGAGGATTGTATCTCTTCGGAGGTCCGGCTGTCGGGCTTCGTGTCACAAGTACCTACGATTGTTTTGCCCGGATCGTCGAACCCGGCTTTGTCTTCGTTTCAACAGGCACAGAGACGGCAGAAAACGAACAGGGCGTTATCGATGTCCCAAGTGCCGAAGGCATTCGCCTGGATGTGCGGGGAGGAATCGGATGCAACCTCCGGTTAGGGAAGAAAGTTACATTTGCCCCCGAAGTTTCGTACATTTTCCCATTAACGCTCATTTCGGACGACGATGACTGGAAAGCCAACGCGATATCAGCAGTTGCCGTCCTGAAGATTCATTTGTAATCCCAATAACAACGAATTATTGACATGCTGCATGTACGCCCCGCAATCCTCCTTCTCCTCGTAACCGGACTCATCGGGTGCTCGTCCTCCCTGGATTTGAGCGAGGTTGATAACTATGACAATGTAGAAGTCTACAACCTCGGCGGAGAGGTCAACTCTGAACACTCCGACTACTGTGCCGAACTGCATGGCGACCGGCTGCTATTTACCTCCGACCGTCCTACGGTGGAAGGATATATGCGCGGCGAGGACTTCTGGTTCACTGACCGTCAGGGCCGCTCGTGGACAAAAGCCTTAAACCTCGGTGCAGACAACAACACGAATCTCGACGAAGGTTCGCCGAACATCGTCGCTGGCGGTGAGGAGATCTACTTCGTCGTTCGGGATAGCGAGGACGGCTTGGGTGAGGAGGATATCTACCACGCCCGACTGGTGTATAACGGGAACTGGGAGAACGTCCGCAATCTGGGAGAAGGTGTGAACACCGACGACTGGGATTCGCATCCCTTCCTTTCGCCGGACGGTGAAGAACTGTACTTCGCCTCGGACAGAAGCGGCGGATACGGCGGCACGGATATCTACGTTGCAACGAGAACCCGTACCGGGAAATGGGGCAGACCGAGAAACCTCGGCCCTGAGGTGAACAGCAGCGGCGATGAGGACAGCCCAATGTTGGCACCTGACGGCGAGACCCTATACTTTGCCAGTGAAGGTCACCCGGGCCTGGGCGGCTTTGATATCTTCTATTCAAAGAAGGCAGATACGCGCGGTCGTCGTATGAAGTGGTCAAATCCGAAGAATATCGGACGCCCCTTTAACTCGCGTGCCGACGATAAGTTCTTCCGGCTATCAGCAAAAGAAGACACAGTGTTCCTTTCTTCTTCACGACAGGGCGGCCTCGGTAAGCTGGATATCTATGCTCTTGCACCGAATCCCTTCAAAGACACGAGCAGATACATTTACTACATCGCCGGTATGGTGTACGATACCACGACGATGCAGGGAATACGCAACTCAAAACTGAAAGTGAAGCCCGAGAACGGTCCAGAATTTACGATTGACTTGAACAGGGGCCGCTATCGCTTTAAGACGAAGCTCGGTGCAAAGTATACGATGACCGGCAGCGCGGAGGATTTCATAACGAAGACAAAGGAAGTTGAAGTACCGCAGCAGCTCTACTACAACGAATACCGCAAGAGCTTCGGACTTATCCCGATTGCGAAAGCCGAGACGGATAGTGTAACCACCCCGACAGATACTGAGTTCATGTCCGAGTACATTGTGTACTTCGACTTGGACAAGTCCAACATCAAGTCGCAGGCTCGTGACGTAATTCAACGCGCATTCGATGAGAAGATGAAATCGAAGCTCGCCAACTCAGAAGTCTTCGATGTTATTCTGCACGGATATGCATGCGATCTAGGACAGAACTCGTACAATATAAACCTATCCCGAAGGCGCGGTGCGGCGGTGAGCCGGGTGCTTCGCGATTTAGGTGTACCACTCGATGCGATCAGCGTAAATGCGCATGGCGAAATTGACCCCGGTAGAGCAGTGACTGAAGAGGAACGAGAAATGAACCGACGTGTGGAAATTCTCGTCATGGAGGACCGCACGCCATGATCCCGATGAGAGGGGGCAATAATGAACAGCTATGCAGGCCTGGATGAACGAAATCGTTCCGAAACATCCATAGTCTCTACTTTTCTCCTATTGGGGTTGCTGATAGTGCCTTCTCTTGCGCTCGCGCAGGCAAGGCTCCTCATCGATGACCCTAATCTGGAGGACTATCCATTCGTAAAGGTGCCGGTCGAGGTGAGGGAGAACAACGCGACGGTACTCGGAATCACGAAAGATCACTTCTCGGTCTTCGAAAACGGACAGCAATGCACCGTGATTGAACTCACCTGCGAAATCGACAGCAGCAGTCCGCCTGTGAAGTTCATCCTCGTCATGGATGTAAGTCTGAGCATGCGATTCAAGTATAATACAGTAGAAGAAGATCGTGACTCGTTGAAGTGGAAAGCTGCAAAAGCCGCTATTGCCACGGTGATTCAGAAACTACGACCAGAAGATCAAGCAACGCTCCGAACACTATATCGGTCTACAATGACCGAAGTGCCATTCACATCTGACAGGGGGCAATTGCTCAGCGCACTATTTGGTTTGTCTCTCCAAATTGGAACAAATATCTACGATACGATTTACAACACCGTCCGTGATGTCGAGAATGAACTAGGCAGGAAGGTTATGATCCTTCTGACCGACGGCTCCGATCAAGGGTCGTTGTACACAATTACACAGGCCATCGATCGTGCGAACAGGGCTGATATTCCCATCTATGTTATCGGGCTTGATGTCAGAGTCTGGGATGAATTTGCGCTCCGTCGAATCGCTGAGGATACTAATGGCGATTATCATCTTGCACCCAGCAGCGAGGAGCTGCAAGTCGTCATGGATAAAATTGTTGAGAGCATCTACTCTCAAAGATGCGTGCTCACCTATCTAGCAGCCGATACCTGCAACGACGGCATAACACGCGATGTAGAAGTTGTTGCCACTGTGCCCCCCGATACCCTGGCACGATCCGAAAGCTATTCGAAGCCGGATCTGCTTGAAGTCTATCATCTTTCGATGGGGAACACGTCGAGGGACTTCAGGGATGAGGAAATCCAGGACATCCCGATCTTCATCAGCGGTGCGATCTCGAAGAAGCAGCCGATTGACTTTTCGTTCACCTTCTCGTTTAATCCCGACGATCTGGAATTCCGTGGGATTTCCTCAGCGACTGGAGTCGTTGATGGCACTCAGGTTACATATCAGGAATTGGCGCCCGGGCGCGTGGAGGTCCGAGGTGCGGATCTGCAAGCAATAGTGGATGTCCCGCGGCGCATGGAGGAATTTCTCTGCGCAATGGAGGTCCTGGTACTGCAAAAGGACTCGATCATCTACTCCGACATCATGGTGGACAACGTTCAGGTCGGGCAGGATTGTCCTGCGTATTCGGAAGGCTTCGAGGATAGAATCCAGATTAAAGGCTGCGCCGATAAACTGGTCCTCGGTGTGGATACAACACTTGTGGCTCCAGGGGGATCAAGAATCAACGTTCCCGTACTGCTGCGCTCCTATCTCGACATGGAGCAGGGACTTTCTTATGCCTTCGTTGTCTGGTACGATTCACAACTCATGACCTACCGCGGGTTTACAACCGAAGAAACCATATCCAGCACGTTGCCGGCAATGGTAACGGAGACGAAGCCGGGTTCGCTGTACATTACCGCCAGTCCCGGTTTTCCGGCGATGCCTACAGGTTCGCTTATCACACTCGAATTCGACACCGAGCATCGCATCAGCAGCCATAGTATCTCTATGGAATTTAGCGACGTGCTGATGGCACAGGACTGCATCCCGGATATCGAAATTGCTGGGGAGGGGATATTACTAGACGGCGACTGCAATAAGGTCGTCATGCGCAAGGCAGGCCTGTTTCTTAGCCAAAATGCCCCAAATCCGGTTTCCAGTGGAGATTATAGTACGAGCTTCCTTTTCGGCGTGACAGGGACGGATGAGTGCCGTCTTGAGATAACTGATACAAAGGGAGAGACTGTCGCCGTGCTGATAGATGGAAAGCTTGAGAAGGGAACCTACTCCGCCAGATTCGACGTCGGTAACCTACCGTCTGGACTCTACATGGCGGTTCTACGCGAAGGGGAGGATCTGGTTACGAGGAAGGTGCTGATCGAGCGATAAGCAGATAAGTTGTTCAACGCTAATTACTTACGTGCCCACGCTTCAAGTTTATTTGAAGCCTCTTCATCTGAATGCTGACTGTGTTCCAGCGTCCCCGCTGCGAGGCGTTGCCGCATAATCTCGTACATCGATACCGCAGCAGCCACCGAGGCATTCAAACTCTCAATCATTCCGACCATCGGAATATAGAATGCCCCATCTGCAAGCTCGAGTGCTGTTTCCGACACGCCTCTACTCTCATTCCCAAAAATTAGAGCAATCTTACCCGTTCCTTTAAGTTCGTGCAACGACATCGAATGCTTGGTGAGATGCGATGCAAACACAGAGAATCCTTCCTTCTTCAATGAGGAAATGCAGCCTTCTTCGTCATCGTGGTACACAAATTCCAGCCATTTCGAAGCGCTGGAAGAACTCTTCTTTCCGACCCGCTTGAAATTCGGGGCTTCTTCAATGGTGTAGAGGAGATGCACCGTTTCGATCCCTACCGCATCCGCCGACCTGAGTATTGCACTGACGTTGTGCGGATCCCAGATGTTTTCGATCACGATCGTGAAGTCCTTTTGCCTCTTCGCAATGACCTCCAGAAAGCGGTCCTTGCGCCTATCTGTGAGCATATCGACGGTCCTGACCCGTTTTCTCTTCGAAGAATTGTACAATGGCGATGCTGCAATCAATGAGCGAAAAACTTTGCTAAATGTACGGAGTCAGGCCGGAGAATGCCAAGTTTGGGGATTCTTAGGATAGGGCAATAATAAAACGGTAACCGATTTGAGATTGTCGAGGAGCAAGGAGCTGTCGCTAGTTCTCGGTTACCGCTTTTATAAAATTGAAAGTATCAATTTTACGACGATCGTTTACCTCCAAACGATCTGCAATGGCGCACCAGCGGATGAAGGGTGCTTGCCGTTACTTAATGCAATGACACATCAGTGGTCCATAAGTTACAGGCGTACTGCACTTTAGCGCGTAGGGATTTGTTCCGCATCGGCTGCGGATTTGTTATTTTGCACCGAACAGAACCGAGTTTGCCTCGTGAGCGATTCCAGCAGTCAACTTCCTTATCGTAATCCTGAGCAGCGCCTGAAGTGGGCTTTGCTCATCATCGTCGTACTCCTCGCCGGCGGTACGGCGGGTTACGTCGTCATCGAAAAGTTCACCGTCCTTGAAGCGCTGTACATGACTGTGATTACGCTCTCTACTGTCGGCTTCGGGGAGGTGCATACACTTTCTCCCGCCGGGAGAGTGTTTACGACGTTCATCATCCTTGCTGGTGTTGGTACTCTGGCGTATGGTGTTTCTCAGATAGCCGAGTTGCTCATCGATAGTAAAGTATTCCTTCAAAAGCGCCGTGAAGCGGCAATTGCGCGTATGGAAAATCATGTCATTGTTTGTGGATTTGGACGGATCGGGCGGAAAGTTGCAGAGCGGCTCAGAGAGCACCGCACCGACTTTGTCATCGTGGAAAACAGCGGAGAGCAAATCGCCCAGATCG
>PABJ01000097.1 GCA_002699105.1 Ectothiorhodospiraceae bacterium
GACGCCGAGACCGCCGAAGACGCCGAGACCGCCGAAGACGCCGAGACCGCCGAAGACGCCGAGACCGCCGAAGACGCCGAGACCGCCGAGGACGCTGAGGGCACTGAGGACACTGAAGCCGCCGCCGAGACCGCGCAGGACGCGGAAGATGCGCAGGGCGGTCATGCCACGTGTTTATCTCTTGACGTGCATCTGCCTGGTGACGTGGCGACCGCCGGTCGTCATGCGGTAGAAGTACATGCCGGGAGGGAGTCCGCTAGGCGCGAACTGGACGGTGTGCCTGCCCGCACCGTACATGCCGGAGGCTATGGAGCCGATTTCCCTGCCACGCACATCGTAGAGTGCGATATCGACATGTGCCGCTGCATGCACATAGAATGGGATGTGGGTCACGCCGCTGCTGCCGGAGAAGGGATTCGGGAAGTTCTGTGCCAGATTGAAGTCGCTGATGTGCTGGGGCTCGTCCACACCGACAGTGGAACGCACGACAGGCAGCGGCACGAATCTGCCGCCGAGAAGCTGAGTGACGTCGTCCTCCGGCACACCGAACCAGTGCTCGAGGAGCTCGGAGTAGATCTGCCGGTAATCGAAGTTGTAGATGAGATCGCCGCTGTCGTCGGAAACATCGAAATCCGGGTCCTTGCCGAGGACGCCGCTGTTCACCGGATCGCCGAAGAGGAACTGCACGGACGAGGTACCGTGATCGGTGCCGAGGCTGCCGTTCTCCTTCGTGCGCCTGCCGAACTCGCTGATGGTCATGCCGACAACGCGCTGGCCGTGGCCCTGTTCGTTCATGTCCGTGACGAAGGCCTCTACGGCATCGGAGACGGTGCGCAGGAGATTCGCATGCGTGTTGGACTGGTTGACGTGCGTATCGAAACCGCCGAGATAGACCATGTACATCTTGGACTGGAGGCCGCCAGATATCAGCCGCCCGACGAGGCGCAACTGCTGGGCGAGGTTCGAGCCGGGGTAGGAGCCGATATTCTGGCCCGTGTTAAAGCTGGAGAGCACGCGCTCGCGGTAGGCGTCGCTCTGCTCCTTGATGGCGCGGATGAACATGTACTCCTTGCCGTAGGGATCGGTCTCGGGAACGGTCTCATCGGCATAGTTGAGCTGCCCGCCGAGATCGAAGAATCGCTGCGGGTCGCGGAGCGTGATACCCATGTTGCCCTTGCTGCTCTGGAGCATCATGGAAAGCGTGCCGCCGATCTGTACGGCGATGGGGTCGGGAGGGAGTTCCAGAGGGTAGTTCGGATAAGCGCCTTCAAGGTAGCGGCCGGCCCAGCCGGTGTTCAGGACAGTGCTTGCACCCGAGCCGGTGAGCCAGATATCCGTGGAGCGAAAGTGGGACCGGTTGGCACCCTCGTAGCCCACGCTCTGTACGACGGAGAGCTTGCCCTCGCCGAAGAGCTGCTGAAAGCCCTCCATCTCAGGATGGAGGCCCATTGTGGGGTTGTTGATCTGAAGCACCTGGTTCGGCGGGACGCCGAGCGTCGGCCGGTTCTGGTAGTACTTGGAATCGGTGAAAGGGACGAAAGTGTTCAGGCCGTCATTCCCGCCGAAGAGCTGCACGACGACGAGGATGTTGTCGTTTTCTTCCCAGGCGCTCGTACCGAAGAAGTTGTGCGTACCAGCATGGACGGGAATCCCTCCGAACAGCACCGGCGATGCGGCGATCCCTGCGGATGCGGCGAGCGATGAGCGTAAAAAGTCTCTGCGTTTCATAGTTCGTCCCTTCCTTAATACAACTCGAAATCAGGTGCTTCAAAAATCTGCTGAAGCGCTGCACGAAGCCCGCTTTCCGCTGCCGCTGCATCCACATCCCAATCGTAGACGGGTGCTCCGCCTAGCATGGTATTCAGATATTGCGCACGCCGCGAGCTCGATACCGGCTTTGGAATCAGCATCGTGAGGATGTTATCGATCAGTTTCTCGGCATCGTTGTGGTCGTCGATTGTCTTCGCCCAGGCACGGACGTCGGTAGCGGGAATGCCGCTGCCGCCGTAAATGAACTCGTTCGCCATAGCGACACGCCGCGGAAAGGTCGTCGTACTGATCCATGTGCGGTAATCCTCCCAGCCCTGCACCGTAGGCGGATTCATGAGTTCCTGTTCCAACTCTTCCATGCGCTCGGCAAGGCCTTCAGGCATGGATTGATTGCTGAGTTGACGGGCGAGTCCCGCGATAAGCACCGCCGGGCTCTTTATCATCGCGCCTTGATTTACTTTGTCGAAGAAATGCCGGCTCTTGAGCAATGTTTGGAGTACCGGACGTATCCGGTAGTCATTCTGCCGGAACACCTCTGCCAGTCCATTGACGATTTCCCCATCGACTGCGAACGGATCGCTGTAGACAAAGTAGCGGTAGAACTTCCTGCACATGAATGTCGCGACTTCTTCTCGCTGGAAGATGATATCCACGACCTGATCGCCTTCGAACCGCCCAGCGAGCGAATCCTGTCCGACGATCGTCTGTCCCATGAACGTCTTATTCCCGGTATCGTGATAGAGGGGATTGAAGAACGGATCGTAGGAGCTGAACTCGTCGAGGCGCCAACCTGTCAATGCACGGGCGGCTTCTTTGATGTCCTGTTCGGTATAATGTCCTTCGCCCATGGTGTAGAGTTCCATGAGCTCGCGTGCATAGTTCTCGTTCGGTTCGCGCCGCTCGTTGATATCCCCGCCGAGGTAGCGCAGCATGGCAGCATCGTAATTGGTTTCCTTGATTAGCTGGCGGAAGTCGCCAAAGACATGGTTTCGGAAGAGCAGATTTTGGCGGTACATGAACTGCGGGATTTCCACTTCGCGAGATTCGCTTGTGATGTGGCCGGACCAGAACAGCACCATTTTTTCCGTGAGGTTGAGACCGGATTGCGCCATGAGATCCGCCCACCAGCCACGGAGCTCGTTCATGTTGTTGCGATTCCGGTTTTCATAGGCTCGCTCTTCATCGTCTGTGACGGGCTTTTCGTAGATTGCGTCGATCCACTGGCCGGGGGAAGGCGGCAAAGGGGCATCCTCAAGGAGCGTATCGACAAGCTCGCCCGGCTGCATGGTTAATCCAGCCTTGATATCTACCCAGGTAGGCAGGAATGTCGTACGGCGGAGTAGATGCGCCACGGTGCGCTCGTTCCATGGTATTTCTGCATCGGGTACGTAAGGCTCCAGTCCCGCAGCGGTGCGCCGATTCGTGCCGAAGAGCATCGGCGCTGCATTCTCAGTATTGTACGCGGATCGTGCTGAGGCGCTGCCGGGATCGCCCGGGGTCATCCCACCTTTTGCATGTGACCCTTTTACTGCGGCGACCGTCGCCGCGGCTGCTGGAACGCCTTTCGTAAGGAAACCTCTTCTATCCATACGGTATGCCTGGTTATTGCTGATGTTCAGTAATGTGACCTTGCAAGGAACTTACGCACAGACCCTGCCGATATCAAGGCGAAGTTCTCTCAGCCGCAAAGCGGCCAACAATGCAAGACGGAGCTACGTGGTCTAGAGCTACCTGTAATGACACCTAAGATATGGAATTTGTTTCCATATCGGACAAGAAATATCCGGGATGGAGAGATCCATTATGTACTCTGACAGCTGGACCGCGGTGTTTCTCAGAATTGAGATGCAACATCGCCTGACTCTGTGCGAAAACCGAAGTGCAAAAAGAAAGCCCGGTGAATCCCGGGCTATTGTGGCCTATATCGTTGTAGGTGAGTCTGGCTCACGTATTTTCTTCTGGATAAAGCCGGGCGCGAGACGCAACAACGCTGGGATAAATCTTCCGACTCCAGGTGAGCACACTCGTCTGCTGTGTAGGAGCGATTTAGTGAACCTTGCGGCACAATCCTCAGGCGTCATCTTTCGGGTGCCCCTCCCTTCAGTCATTGGCGTATCGACGAGGGGAGGTATCCATTCTATGACCTGTACAGATGTGCCTTCCAACTGATACCCAAGTGCCTGCAGGAAGGACTTTAGAGCAGCTTTGGATGCCGAATACACAGGGGCTGACTGTTTCGGTGCATATGCCAGAAGCGAGGTCACACCCACAACTGCTGCCTCGTCCCTTTCTAATAGTAAGGGCAGCAGTGCCGACGAGAGCTGCATCGGGATTAAGGCATTTACAGTCATCTCATGTTTTGTCTTTTCCATCCCATGCAGATCCGAAGCAAGCTCGATATGTTGTTGGATACCTGCATTGAGAATGAGAATATCGAGGTCACGATCGTGAGTCTCGATAGCGTTCAACAACATGTCGAGATCCTCCTGGGACGAAAGATCTCCAACGAGTGGAACAACATTCTTGTAAGCGGCAGTGAGGCTGTCGAGTTTCGCGGCATTGCGGCCATGTGCCAGGATTGTCGCACCCTCTTTCGTCAGCTGTTCTACAAGGGCGGTTCCTATTCCTCCAGTTGCACCGGTCAGTAGGATCTTTTTGTTTCGCAGATTCATCTTCGAATTCCTTTCCTTGCTCAATTGAACCGCCACGACATGCCGAGATTGAAGACATGGTATCGGTTGTGGAAGTTTCCTGTGTACCCGTCTTCAATTTGTTTGATCAATGCCTGGCTATCTGCATCCGATAGGGTGAATCCGTCCGTTTGAAGTTCATTCTCCGGTGTGGGTACGGAGGTGAAGAAGTCCATCGTAAAGTCGGTATAGAGGCTCAACCCATTGTCGAAATCGTACTGATAACCAAATCCTATTGCCGGTTTAAATGCAGCTCTTCGTCGCTGAACGAGTGTGACAGCTCCATTGTAGGTGTTTGAGCCGATTTGACGCTCCCTTCGATCAAAGACTGCAACCTCACGGTCGGCATCGTTCCAGACCATTCCTAAGGAGATGTATGGTCCGTCTACAACAGGCGTAATTCGGGTTTGCATCAGGAATCGGGATCCCGTCCGTTCTTTCGAACTTACCAAACCTCCCAACCCTGTGTTGACAGCGTTGAAGGATTCTTCATTCCGCTCTATATCGTCGAAAATCTGAAATACCACGCCGGTATATATATGATCATTCCAATGGTAGCCAAGTGATATGCCCGGCTTGAAGCTGCCGGAAAGTATCGGGATCTCACCGAATGTAAGGCCGACTTGGTACTTGCCATGTTCTTGGGCTTGAAGTGGGGCAGCGAGAGTGAAGAGAACAGCCCCGATCGCCAGATATTTTAAATTCGAGTGCAAGATCGAGATTAGTGCAGCCAAGAAGGCGGAAATTGCGAGAAGAGCCCCCAAGGCAATCCAGAGTGCACCCAACGTCCCGAACAACGACTCCAAAGAGCTTACCGGCAACGCTTTTTGGAACAGTACTTTCTGAAAGAGGTTGTAGAGATTGACGTACTCCGCTTCCGCTCCAAGACTAAAGTCGACGGCCAACGTGGTGAAGAGGATGATGGCAAAAACCAGAGCAGTGATGTATGTGAACTTCATGGCAGTTCCTCCGTGATGTAGATGTTTGTGAAAAGTGATGTTACAAACCTACATGCGGAGGCTACCCCTATTCATTAACATAGGTTAAGAAGTTTCAGCCCTTCGTCGATCGTCGACTACGAATGCGGCTTAATTGCACCGGAGTGATACCCAAATGCGAGGCGACATGGTATTGTGGTATGCGAAACTCGACGCCTGGATACTCCTTTGCGAATGCATCGTAGCGCTCTTCGGCTGTATTCATTGCAAGCCGTAATTCGCGCTCTTCTTTTTTGATCCATTCGATCTCGACAACAATTCGGAACAAGGTTTCCAAACATCTGTGACGTTCGAACAAAGCCCTAAACTTCAGGAATGAGAATACCACCATGCTTGTATCCTCGAGTGCCTGAAATTGGATAATTGATGGTTTCTGCTGGATTGCACTAGCGAATCCCAGTGCGAACGTGTTTTCGTGAAAGAATGTCTTGTTGTACTCGATGCCGTCCGGAGTTGTGAAATACGCCCTAAGGAGACCCTTGACCACAAATCCAATATCTCGAGCGATTTCGTCGGCATGAACAAAATGATCCCGCTTTGCGATTGTACGGATTTCCAGGAGAGTTGATAGTTCTTGAGTACACTCATCCGTCAGAGGATGGATGCCATTCAAGACGGCAAACATCTGCCGTTGTTTTTCTTCCAAGCTGCAAACAAGAATTGTGGATCAGATGAAAGAAAATACGATAAGGATGCAGTTCCAGCAAAACCAAGAAGCAACCATAGTCTTTCCCGCATTCACTCATTTCGCAGAGAGGCCCTAGTGAAGCTATGTGTAGCATACCTGCTTGCATCCGATGATCCGGGCTTGTATACTTTTCGTGACAACAATCCGGAAAACTTTTTTGAAAGGCGGGAAGCATGAAATATGTGCTAACCTTGGCGATACTCTGTGTCCTTCTATCTGATTCGTTCGCTCAGGCGAGCTGGCCGATGGTCAGTTTCAACCGTGAGCGTACATCCTGGATTGCGGATCCGGGAGCGTTCGCTCAGCCGTTCCAGACGAAGACCGTCGCATTTCCTGAACCCGTAGCGAGCTTACGGCAAGATGTGGAGCATATAGCCGTCGTTGATGGCGTTGTCTACTGCACGCTCTCGGAAGAACCGAATTACATCGTCGCCTACGACTACGAGACTGAGCGGATTTTATGGTACGATTCCTTGCCGGGCTCGCAAGCCTCGAATGGAATGTGCCCAATTGTTACCGACGATCTCGTCATCGCGGGTGCGCAGACACGCGGCGTTCTTACAACGGCATTCGACCGTGCAACGGGTGATGTGCGATGGGCAAGAGATATCTACCCTCTCTACGCTCGCAGCCCGGTCCTCGATGGTGACCGCATCTTTGCGCGGTCTGATTCTATATACTGCCTTGATGCTGCAACGGGGAACACCATCTGGTCGTATCCGAGCGCCTTTACAAGCCAGCCCGGCAGCCCGGCGTTGAACTCCAAATATGTGTTCTATGATGAGAACGATTCGCTCTGGTGCCGCGACAAACTGACCGGCGAGCTGAAATGGATCGTTGGTGAGACGAATTTCCAGGGGCTGTCTGCATCCGAGACCGTAGTGTATTGTTCCACGAGGAGGGGAGTCGGCGCGTTTGACGCAGAAACCGGCTCCGAGCTATGGAGGCACGAAATCCCGGAGAATACCGACGTCGCATACGTCTTGGGTAATGGACTTGCTCGAACAGACGATCTGCTGGTGTATATCGTCTGGATCAACTCACAGCGGATCGGCGCCATGCGCGCCCTCGATCTATCGGATGGCAGCCTGGTTTGGGAGCGCGACTCGGATGGTACGTACATCGGACCGCCGACAATCGTGGGCGATGTGATATATTCGACAACGATCTTTCCAACTGGCCTGCTTGGCATCGATTTAGCCACAGGCGATAGCGTGTATGAGAACGATTCTTTCCAGGCCATGAGCCAGCCGGTGTTCGCCGATGGAAAACTCTTTGTGCCTACGAATCTGCCTGAAGGAGGGTTTACCGTAATTGGTAACGACATCGTGGGCGTGGATGATCCGTCTGCCGCCTCGGCATTCAGCTTGGAAGTATATCCCCAGCCAGCACGTTTTAACCTGATGATTGGCTATTCACTGGAGCGCTCGGGACTTGTTGCACTTGAACTCTACGATCTCACCGGAAAAGTGGTGACGACACAGGCACAAGGGTACCAAATCCCAGGTGCATACACCGCACAGCTGGCAACATCGGCTATATCGCCGGGCGTATACATAGCCAGGCTCACCGCTGGAAAACAAACCGCAATTCAGAGGGTTGTGATACGGTAGGAAATTCGTAACGGCCTCTAAACAAACAGGCGCCTCTAGGCGCCTGTTTGTTGTAGTATCAGCTGCAAATCTCCGAGCGATCAGGCATGAGCCATTTCGTCGGCGTTTACCTGGACGATCCAGTTGTGCGTGTCTTCGATCTCGCCGTACTGGATGCCGGTAATCGTGTCGTAAAACTTCTGTGCTACAGGACCGATCTTGCTATCGTTAATGCGCATGACACGGTCACCGTAGACAAGTTCACCGACAGGCGAAATTACCGCGGCTGTACCGGTACCGAAGATCTCTGTCAACGTGCCGTTCTCGAATGCGCTCGTGACATCGCCAATCGTCAGGCGGTGCTCACGGACGTTCATGCCGAACTCGCGGGCCAGGGTCAGGACGCTATCGCGGGTAACACCGGCGAGAATGGTGCCATCATCGAGCGGCGGTGTAATCAACTCATCGCCGATGACGAACATAATGTTCATCGTACCAACTTCATCAACGAATTCGCGGGTAATGCCGTCAAGCCAGAGCACCTGCGCAAATCCTTCCTTCTTGGCTTCCTGCGCGGCTTTCATACTGGCTGCATAATTAGCGGCAGTCTTCGCTGATCCGGTACCGCCTTTTGCTGCGCGGATATACTCGGTCGCGACTTTAATGCGCACGGGATTCAGACCTTCCTCGTAATACGCAGCGACAGGTGAAGTCATGATGATAAGCTTATAAGTCTGCGATGGACGTACGCCGAGGAAATCGTCGGTGCCAAAGGAAAACGGCCGTAAATAAAGTGACGTGCCGCGTTCGCGCGGTACCCACTCATGATCGACTTCGACGATCTTCTTCACTGCTTCAACGAAGTGCTCGACGGGGAATTCGGGGATACACATCCGAACGGCCGAACGATTCATACGAGCGCCATTCATTTCAGGGCGGAAAATATTGAAGTGACCCGCTTGCGTTCGAAACGCTTTCAGTCCTTCGAAAATGGTTTGTCCGTAGTGGAGCGTACAGTTGCCCGGATTGATGGGCATAGGGCCGTACGGTTCGATGCGGTAGTCTCGCCATTCGCCGCCGATAAAGTCGGTCACAAAGATGTGGTCGGAGGCGATTTTCCCAAAGCCGAGATTATTCCAGTCTACTTCGTTAATGCGGGAATTTTGGGTGCGCTTGATGTTGATATCCGTCATAAGAACTCCTCGCTATATGCGTAAACAATGTGCGTGCGTTGTACTGCACAGGCGCAATGTGCGGAGTTATTCCTTCCCCCGGAACAGCGAAGCGATTGCTAGAAAGACCACCGCGCCGACCGCCGCGACTGCAAGGCTGTAGAGGTTAAAGCCTGTTACGCCCGTTCCTCCAAGATACGAGAAAATGAAACCTCCCACAACGCTACCGATGATCCCGATCACGATGTTGAAAATGCATCCTTGCTTCTCACCAACCCCCGTAACGGCCTTCGCAATCCAACCGGCAATCGCGCCGAGTATGATCCATCCAATAATTGACATAGTAATTCTCCTAACTGTGGCTCTGATCTATGGATACGTGCCCTATAACTAAAAAGATGCAGTCTTACGAATCACCTTGTTCCGCCTCTTTCTCCCTGCGGAAATCAGACTGCCGTTTACGCTCAATGCTTTTAGAAAGAGGCCGCAAAGCAAATGTTGCAATGAGGACAATGACCGTGGAGTAAGCAGCTTGTTTGAGCAATCCTACCCCGGCCAGAGACCCGATTGCCGCTGCGCACCAGATAGTCGCTGCTGTTGTGAGCCCGTGAACATCCGTCCTATCCTTGAAGATCACCCCTGCGCCGAGAAATCCTACGCCTGCCACAACGCCGGCAAGAATGCGACTCGGGGATGCTTCCCCGACCGGCAGGAACTGATATGTCGCCAGGACGAACATCGCTGCACCTGCACTGACGAGTGCCGTTGTTCGCAAACCGGCGTCGGCTTTGCGGTATTCGCGTTCGATACCTATGAGGATACCTAGGCCGAATGCGACACCCAGCCGGATGATAAAATCGACCTCGGATAGGGAGCTATTCATATCGCAAATCTCACTTTGTTAGTAAACCTCTGGAACGCGGATATACGGTCCGGCGCTATCACTGGCGTATCCCTTGCCGCCTGTCGGCTTCGGAATCTTAAGCTTATCGCCGATCGTATCTTCATAGGGAAACTGGCCAAGTATATGGGAAATGCAATTCAGCCGGGCGCGCCGCTTGTCGTCGCCATGAACATAGTACCAGGGCGCATTCTCTGTGCTTGTCCCCAGAAACATATTGTCGATATACCCCGTGAACTCGTCCCAGCGCTCGATTGCCGCCAGGTCGTTCGGACTGAGCTTCCATCGTTTTCGTGGGTTGTCGTTTCGCGCGTTGAAGCGCTCCACCTGCTCCTCGGCCGATACCGCAAGCCAATACTTGAGCAGAACCAGGCCCGAGTCCTGGAGCAGTTGCTCGAACCGGGGTGCATCGGCCATAAACTGTCGGTACTGTTCCGCTGTGCAATAGTCCATGACGGGCTCAACCACAGCCCGGTTGTACCAGCTACGGTCGTAGATGCTGATTTCCCCGGCGGCGGGAAGTTTTGCGACGTACCGCTGGAAGTACCATTCGGTTTGTTCGCGTTCTGAAGGAATTCCGAGAGCGACATGGTTTATCCATCGTGGATTGAGTGCCGAAATGATCCTCTTGATGATCCCGCCTTTTCCCGCAGCATCGCGGCCTTCAAACAGAATTGCGACCCGGAGACCGTTCTTCCGGATCCACATTTGGAGCTTCACTAATTCGTACTGGAGATCGCCAAGGACGTGCTCAGCGTCCTTCTTGCTAAGTTTTTTGCTCATGATTACGGCTCATGGATCAATGACGGACCTGAATCAAAGAATCTAGCCAATCGGTTCTGGAGATTCAACTGTATGCGGCAAAGCAATCATTCAATTTCGTTCTCATCATAGCTGATCCAATCGCTCCACGAACCAGGGTAAAGTCTAGCTCCATGCATTCCCGCGTGTTCCATCGCCAGGATGTTCACGCATGCAGTGACTCCACTGCCGCAATACATCACTGGCTGTGGGGGAAGAGTGCCATACCGCTGCCGCAACGATTCCACCGGGAGAAACGCGTTCTGATCGGTAAGATTCTCCCGCCATGGAAGGGTTTTAGCGCCGGGGATATGTCCCGCCTTTGGATCAATGGTTTCATTCTCACCTCGGTAACGTTCCGCCGAACGGCAGTCAAACAGTCCGCTGCGGTCAGTCAATTCCCGTACAGCCTTCATATCAACCCGCATGCTGTGCTGCACATCGGGAATGAAGGTCGTGGGACTCGTTTCCGGAATCACCTTCGTCACCGTTCCGCCTGCTTCCAGGTAGGCACTCCAGCCGCCATCCAGCACCTGGACGTTATCGTGACCGAGGTACCGGAGCATCCACCACAAAC
>PABJ01000098.1 GCA_002699105.1 Ectothiorhodospiraceae bacterium
AAGCCAATCTCTTCCCAGTGCTCGCCGCCGTCGAAGCTGCGATGTATTTCAAAGCCGTGGTTGTTCACCTCGGACGTCACCTGCCAGACAAGGTCGATTCTTGAGTCATTCACGAATCCCTGGAACATCTGCAATTCGACCGGTAGCGGTTTCTTCGTCCGGTAGCAGGCAATGCCGTTCCCTGTCATGAGAACAAAGACCTGCAAATGCGGCAGTCCGGTTATGGGATCGACCCACACCTTGTAATCCACATCGCTGATAAAATTATCGATGCCGGTGAGGTTGACGAGGCGTTCGTTTGAGAACTGCGGTGTTGCCTGCGGCGGCCACATCTCCGGATCCGGCGACGCGCCGAGATCAATGACTCGCGCGGTCGTATTGTAATTCGGATCTGTGATCTGGGTCGAAGAGTTCATCCCATCAGCCACGATGAGAAATGGACGCTGGAATGTCTCGTTGTAATAATACTTGATAGCGCCGGAAGGACCAGTGGTCGAGAGGTCTATCGACTGGTTCAAGCTCATTGATACGGTCTGCGGCAGCGGTTGCGCGGGGTTCTGTCCCTGGTTGTTGAGCACGGTTTCACGGAAGTTGGAGTCCATCCATATCTGGGATTCCATAAACGGCCCCGTCGCTGCGATGCCGTGCGCCGCAATACCGGACTGCGGTTCGTTGTGCTGCAGGTACAACCCGAGACGGTACTCCATCGGCGCCAGTGTTCGCGTATCGCTGACGAAGACGTTGATCTGATCGTTCACCGAGACGGCGCCTGAGTAGAACTTCCCGCCGGATGCGAATATCCGCACACTATCGACGATGTCGTCGCCGGTCGGCGAATGAATAACATGGCGCTTTCCGACGACATCGAATGATGTGCCCCACATCGTCCAGTTCATCTCCGAGTTGATGCCTGTGGGGGAGGTCGCCAGCGGGTCTAGCGGTGCAAGGGCAGGATTCAGAACCTGCGTGCGGTAGACCTGCTTCGGGTTCGCATCGTGGGAATCGTAGCGGTAAATGCGGAACGGTCCCTGGCTAAGATAGTCGGGGTCGCAATCCGGGGGCGGGCCTGGATAGCAGATTCCCCATATCGGTGCTACGACGTTACAGACGAAGATCCGCCCCTCATCGTCGAGGTCGATCTTGAATATCTCGTACTGACCTTGCGAAAAACTGCTGTCGATGATTTGCGTATCGACGAACAGCTTCCCTGTGCCGTTCGCGGGATTGCCGATATGGTGGGCGACTGTACCGCTATCTGCATGCCACGCATGTATCTCGGGGCAGCGGAAGAAAAAACCGCCGACGTTACAGTCCTTGGGATTAACGATGTAGACGACATCGTTCCATTTATCATACGCCAGACCGGTGTAGGATCTGCCGTGGTTCATCCAGGCATTCGGGTGGTTCGGGAAGTTACCGCGCAGTTGGCGGTTCACCCAGACTTCCTGCCATTCGATATTTCCCTGTGCAAGGAGCGGCGCCGACGCGTCGGTGAGGAAGAGTGCAAGAAACAGCAGGAGAAAACCGCCCGCTGAACGTAGAGTATATGCAAAGTTCATGTGTGCCTCCATGTTTCGCTGATGTGTGCTCGCGAGGTAGACACTGCGGTGCGGAAAAAGTAACGAGACTCACTGATGGGCATAAAAAAGGCGGGTCCGAAGACCCGCCTTTCAAGTGCAAACGATCTGATAAGTGTTACTTCATCAGGACCATTTTCTTTTCTAGAACGACGCCGCCGGCATTGATCTGGTACATGTATGTACCGGATGTGAGGCCGCTGGCATCGAAATCGACGACATGGACGCCGCTCGCTTTGTTCTCATTCACGAGTGTTGCGACTTCCTCGCCGATTGCGTTGAACACCTTCAGCGTCACAAAGCTCGGCTCCTGAATCTGGTAGCTGATGCTCGTGGAAGGATTGAAGGGGTTCGGGTAGTTCTGGTACAACGAGACGCTCGTCGGCGCTGCATCGATGTAGACATCGGTGACAGGCGACCACATGAACGTACCGTCGAAATCGACCTGGCGCAAGCGATACTTCACCACGCCGATGTTCTTGTGGACTTCGGTCATGGGATCGGTGAAGTTGTATTCGCCCTGCGTCGAGGTGGTTCCGCGTCCTTCAACAAAACCGATGTTTTCCCAGCTGTCGCCGCCGTCAAAGCTGCGATGTACTTCGAATCCATGGTTGTTGTATTCGGAGTTAATCTGCCAGACGAGATCGATCTGGTTGCCGTTCACGAAGCCTTTGAAGGTCTCGAGTTCGACGGGATCGGGTATGGGATCGCGGGTACGGTAGGAAGCAATTCCATTGCCGGAGATGAGCACGAACACCTGAAGGTGAGCAGTACCACTGTCCGGATGGATCCAGACCTTGTAATCGATATCGTTGATGAAGTTATCGATACCTGTCAGGTTCACAAGACGGCCTGCACCGATCTGCGGAGTTGCCTGTGGCGGCCAGTTGACTGGATCCGGGGAGGCACTCAAATCGATAACGCGAGCGCGTGTGTTGTTGTTGGGCTTCCATATCTCAGGCGATGAATTGTTACCGTCGGAAAGTACGAGGTACGGACGGTCGTAGCGATCATCGAGGAAATAGGCGATCGAGCCGGACTCGCCTGTTACCGAGCCTGCGAGGGACTGGTTAAGTGCCATGGATACGAGCTGCGGGAGCGGCTGGTTCGGATCCTGTCCCTGGTTGTTCAGCACTGTTTCACGGAAGTTCGAATCCATGTAGAGCTGTGATTCCATGAAAGGACCTGTTGCGGCAATACCATGTGCTGCGATACCGGAACCGGGCTCGTTATGGAGCAAGTACAGTCCAAGACGGTAATCGAGCGGTGCGCCTTCGCGTTCGTCTTCGAGGAAGACATTGATTTCGTCGTTCACAGATACTTCACCGGAGTAAAACTTACCGCCGGATGCGAAGATACGGACGCTATCTCTTGTCACGGTTTTCCCGTCAACAATGATATCGTGGCGGGCGCCGACAACGTCGAATGCGGTTCCCCACATCGTCCACGTCATTTCTGTGTTTGTTGGTCCTGAGCCTGCGGTCTGATACACGAGGCGAGGATCGTCTTCATGATCGTCGTAGCGGTACACCTTGAACGGACCCTGGCTCAAATAGTCGGGATCGCAATTCGGCGGTGGACCGGGGTAGCAAATACCCCAAATGGGGGCAAGCACGTTACAGACGAAGATTCTACCCTCATCATCGATATCAATGCGGTAGATTTCGTACTGACCCTGCGAGAAGCTGCCGCGCATGACGTCGGTATCCACGTACAGCTTGCCTGTGCCATTTGCAGGATCGCCGATGTGATTCGCTACGGTGCCAGTTTCGGCATCCCAAGCATGGATTTCAGGGCAGCGGAAGAAGAACTGACCGACGAAGCAGTCTTTTGGGTTCACGATGTACACGACATCGTTCCACTTATCGTACGCCAGTGAGGTGTACGACTTACTTCCTCGCATCCAGTTATTCGGGTTGTTCGGGTCGTTGGCGGATGGGGGTAGGTTCACCCACATCTCGACCCAGTAAATATTACCCTGTGCAAACGACTCCGTGACGTTACCGAGAACGCCGACGAGTAGCGCTGCTACAAGTACGGGTAAAAATTTCTTCATATCAGAGTACCTCCGAGATGGACATTATATGGTTGATTGCAAAATTCGGGGCAATGTTTGTTTCCAGCGTGAAAGAAGTTCACCTTATCTGCCAAGGTGAAAAGTACCTATAATCTGGACCTTTGTCAATACCAGATCTTTTCTGGTACACCTCTACTAATAGTGTAGACACGAGAACCATGATTTGGTTACTTGGAAAGCCCGATGGCGGTTCTTTTTGTTTGCAGATAAGAGAAATATTTCACACATTAGGGACGCAATTAAGAGAATTCGGCGTTCTAATATCCGGATTATTGAACGATGAAATCTGCATTTCGAATCTTTTCACGCGTTGAGATGCTCTTGAAAGACAAAATCGCGGTGTTTTCGCCAAATTTGACTATAATGCACAACCCATTCCTGTCCGAATACCTTTTACATAGACATGTACCTCGGACCGTCCCCCGCAATTCGATCGCATCGAATATGCTGACATATAGATTATCAACGTACCTCAGAACACAGGAGTGGTTCTATGGATGCTTTACTGCTATCCCGGCTGCAGTTCGCAATGACAGTCGGATTTCACTTTATCTTTCCGCCGCTCACAATTGGGCTGGCGTGGCTTCTCGTCATCTATGAGTACCTGGGCTGGAAGCGCAACGATAAGGAACTCGTCCGTATCTCAAAGTTTTTCGCGAAGATCCTCGCGCTCATCTTCGCAGTCGGTGTCGCTACCGGCATCGTGATGGAGTTCCAGTTCGGGACGAACTGGGCGGAATACTCCAAGTTTGTCGGCGATATCTTCGGCGCACCGCTCGCTGCCGAAGGCGTCTTCGCATTCTTCCTCGAATCAGGATTCCTCGGACTGTATCTCTTCGGACGTCATAAGGTCTCGAAGGCTGTTCACTGGTTCGCTATCCTGATGGTCGCGGTCGGTTCCACGATCTCGGCATTCTGGATTCTTGTCGCGAACTCCTGGCAGCAGACGCCGGCGGGGTTCGTTGTGCAGAACGGCAGAGCCGAACTCACCGATTTCTGGGCAGCCGTGTTTAACGACTCGACATGGGTGCGGTTCTTCCACACAATGGATGCGGCGCTTATATCCGGCGCATTCCTTGTCATCGGCATATCGGGTTACCTGATCATGAACGGCAAGGCCGTCGAAGCCGCGAAGAAGACGCTTGCAATTGCCATGGTGTTCGGTTTCATCGTCTCGGTGATGGCGGTTATGCCCACTGGCCACGAACATGCACGTCAGGTTGCGCAAACGCAGCCCGAAAAGTTCGCTGCGATCGAAGGGCTGTACACAGGTCAATCGCGTGCTCCGATGGTAGTGTTCGCCTATCCCACAGATCATCCGCCCGAATTAAAAGCGCCCATCGAAATTCCCGGACTGCTCAGCTGGATGGCGTTCGGCGATCCGGACGCATATATCATGGGGATCGACGAGGTCCCGAAGGATGAACGGCCGCCCCTGTGGCTGACCTTCGTCTCGTTTCACAACATGGTGATCTTGGGGCTGTACTTCATCGCAATGACAGCCTTCGGCACATATCTTCTCTGGAAGAAAAAACTCTTCGAATCCAAGCGGTACCTGAAAATCATGCTCTGGTCGATCCCGCTGCCAATCGCAGCATGCCAGCTGGGATGGATCACTGCGGAGGTCGGCCGTCAGCCGTGGGTGGTCTGGAAGATATTGAAAACCGCCGACGCCTACTCGTTTACCGTCTCGGCGGAAGAAGTATTGTTCTCCATCATCATGTTCGGTCTCATCTACCTGCTGCTCGGGTCGCTCTGGCTCTACCTGATGATCAAGAAAGTCAAACGCGGACCAGAACCAATTGAAGGGGAGGCAGCATAATGGATCTCAACATTGTATGGTTCCTGCTGATAGCAGTGCTTTTCACCGGCTACATCATCCTCGATGGTTTCGATTTTGGCGTCGGTATTCTTTCGCTTTTTGCGAAGTCTCAGGATGAACGCCGGATCTACATCAACGCAATTGGTCCCGTCTGGGACGGCAATGAAGTCTGGCTGCTTACCGGAGGCGGAGCGTTGTTTGCCGCATTCCCGTTCGTCTATGCGACCGTCTTCAGCGGCTTCTACCTTGCGATCATGCTCCTGCTTCTCGCACTTATTGCCCGCGCGGTCTCAATGGAATTCCGCGGCAAAGTGGAAGGCGACGGATGGCGGAAAGTCTGGGACCTCTGCTTCGGTATCGGTTCGCTGCTGCCGGCAGTGCTGTTCGGAGTGGCCTTCGGTAATATCCTCCGCGGGCTGCCGCTGTCTGAAAACTTCGTCTTCGAAGGCAACTTCCTCGGACTGCTGAATCCCTACGCGATCCTTGTCGGTTTGCTGAGTCTTGCCGCATTTACGATGCACGGCGCTGCTTACATGATGCTGAAGAGCGACGGCGAGCTCTACTCCCGGATGCAAGGCTGGGTGAACAAAGGCTGGATCGCGACCGTATTGCTGTATGTGATTGCAACAATAGCCAGCATACTCACATCGCCGTTCCTGTTCGAAGGCATCACGGGTAACCCGCTGTTCTGGCTGATGCTCATTCTGCTCATCGGATCCCTGTTCTATACGCCGTTTGCAGCGAAGGCAGGAAAGGCCGGAATGACCTTCCTGAGCACATCGGTGATGCTGGCTTCGATGCTCGGCATCGCGGCCGTCAGCCTCTTCCCTATGCTCGTGCCCTCGACCATCGATCTCGGCTTGAGTATGGATATCTACAACTCAAGTTCTACCGAGCGCACACTCTGGACGATGTTTATCATCGCCCTCATCGGTATGCCGCTTGTTATCGGCTACACGATCTTCATCTACCGGATTTTCAAAGGGAAAGTGGAGATCACGCCCGAGAGCTATTGACCGGCATGCTAAGCGCTTCACAGAAAGGCTCCTCCGGGAGCCTTTCTTATTTGTTCCACCCGAACCGTCTCCTGCATCGCTGTTTATAGATTCTGCAAACGCGCGCGTAAGATAATTGTTTACAACACTTTGGGGTTTCTCTATCTTGAATGAGCACTGACAGACGCGTGGGGGCGCATCCTGTATGTATGTGCATTACAGAAGTTTTACTGGTACCATGAATCGATCATGAAGCAAGTAATCGGAGAAAAGAAGATCGGCGGATTTCAGGATCTGCCACGCATGCGCCGTTCCGTTCGCGCGCTATTCGCAGCGCTCGGGCTGAAGAAGCAGGCCGCACTGGCGCTCCTCTCGAAGCTATACCAACTTGCCTTTGAGATTGAGAAGTCGAACTCGGTGTTTACGTTCACCCCCTCGCTCCATCACAAGGATGATGAGATCTTTCTCATCTTCGAGATTGCGGATATTCAGCCGTTTCCGGATATCCATAAGCTCCGGAACGTTGTCGATGTAATCATGCTGAAGGATGCATACATCCAGGATCTTATCGACTCGGCTGAATGCCTTGAGACCGGACAGAAAACCCCCTATATCCGGATATCAATGCAGCTCTTCGGGATGAGGAAAAACGTCGATATCATGACGCTGGAAAATGCATTCGAATCGCAGACCGGTTCGGACGCGCTGATACTGGAAGAGCTCACATCGATGAACAAGGATCTCACCGATCTGCTTTCGCAGCTTCGCTTCAAAAACGATCTTCTGCCGTACAGCGAAAAGGTTGTTGAAGAGCTCATGCGTGAGCGCGACGAAACCCGCGCCTTGCTGAAGGAAACGCTCGCCAAGCATCATAAACTCCAAACCACGCTCGATAGGAAGCTTTCGAAGGACATCGAGCAGCTTTCAGCATCGGCGCAGCGTATTGAAACAGGGGTTCTGGATAACTCCATTCTTCAGGAACGGGAGCTTGCGAAGGATCACAAGCAGCAAGTCAAAGCCTTGCTCAGCAATGTGGAAAACACGATCGATCAAAACAGGCTTTCGTCGCTCATCAAGCCGCTGGAAATCGAAGAATTTACATTTCAGGATCTGGTGCCGCTATTGAGAGCAATGTTCGTTCCGGTATTAGGCGAGTCCGAAGTATCCATGACGTTCCAGGTTGAAGACAACCTGCCTGCGCTGAAGACAGACAAAGGGAAGCTGTTCCGCGTACTGCAGTTACTGCTGGATAACGCCGTCAAGTATACAGAGCGCGGAAGTATCAAGCTGCAAGTGAGCCTATCGCCGCGGCACGATGAAATCATCATCCGCTTGCAGGATACCGGTATCGGGATATCGCCGGAGCACCATCGCTCTATTTTCTCCGATACGCGGGAAGTCACCAGTCCCGATGAGCGGCCATATATCGGCGAGCGCGATATGCGCGGACTTCCGTTCGCCAAGAACCTCCTGCGCACATTGGGCGGGAAGATCAGCCTCGATAGCAAGGTCGGCACAGGGTCGGTATTTACGCTTGTCGTACCGAAGTATCATGCGATGATCGCGCAGGAGGAAGCCAAGCGCCAGCAGCAAGAAACGCTTCAGGCATACGATGAGAACAGGAAGCCTGAGAGCACGGAGAAGATCTCCGTCCTGGTGGTGGAAGACGACGAGAGCACGCAGTTCCTCATGAAGAAAATCCTCGATACGCAGTTCAACGTCTACACGGCGGCGAGCGGCGATGAGGCGATGGAAGTGCTGGAGAAACGCCACATCAAGTTTATCTTCATGGATATCGCACTGCGGGGCAGCATGGACGGGATCGAGATCACACGGCAGCTCCGCGCGATGGACGAATGGCGGAACGTGCCTATCGTCGCACTGACGACCTTCTCGCACGATCTCACCCGCGGCGAAGCAATTTGCGCAGGGATGGACGACTATGTGACGAAGCCGTTCAACCACGAACAGCTCATCCGCATTGTGCATTCCTTTGTCGCCCAGAGGGTCCAGTAGCTATACCGAAGACAAGCCAGAAAATGAAAAGCCCGGCGTCATTGCCGGGCTTTGTTCATATATGACAATGGAGCCGCCTGCTAGTGGCCTAAGAGTACCGGGCGTTTGTTCATATCCAGGACGCGTTTGGTTGTGCTTCCGACGAAGTACTTCATAAAGCGTTTCTTCGCATTCACACCGACGACGACGGCGTGCATATCCTCGATCCTGTCCTCTATCTCGGCGATGATGTCCTTCTCGCTGCGGACGCGTGTGATGGTTTCAATCCCGTGTGCCCGCAGGTAGTGTTCCGCTTCATCGAGCAGGTTCTCGGCTTCTTCCTTCTCCTGCTTCGCGGTGAGCAGCGTTACGTCCACAGCATCCGGACGGACGAGGTGGGCGTATTCCTGGAGCGCTCTGGCGGACGCCATGCTTCCATCGAATGCTATCAGCGTGCGCACTTTCTCGACGCTGATATCCGGCGGATTGATCTCCTCCGGCACGGCATAGATGGGGGTGATCGTCTGGTCGAGTAGATCCGTCAGCGGCATGCCGTCTCGCGGTGCATCGAAGTTGCAGTATAACCGGCTCCCGCTTACCACAAGATCGTAGTAGATGGAATGATCGATGATCTGCTGAAGCGGGCTTCCCTGTAGACTTGCCGCACGGAACTTGATGCCCTGTGCGGTTATTTGCTCTTCGAACTTCTCGAGGATCTTGCGGATATGCTCCTCTGCCTCTTTGCGCTTCTTTTCCTCGAGCTTCTCGGCATAGTACATGCCGCCGATAGGGGTGCTGCCGAGTGAGTGCTCGATTCCAGGCAGATCGAGTACGACCATGCCCGTGATTTCAGATTCATGGTACTTCGCGATGAAGCATGCAAGCTCCACGGCGGATTCGCTGTATTTGCTATGATCAAGCGGGACGAGTATGCGTTTAATCAATATTGCCTCCGGCTGGAATGGATGTGCGTAGTAATTTCAACTTTATTCTCTGCAATGTACGTGCCTCGGCGTTGCAGGGCAAAATGCGTTCAATCTTCCTGAACGATTGCGGTCGCCTCTATCTCGACGACGAGCATGGGATCGATAAGGCTGGAAATCTCCAGCATTGTCGCAGCAGGATTGACCCCGTCGAATGCTTCCTTGTGTGCCGCTCCAACAGCCTCCCACGAGCTGATGTCCGTGACGTATACCCGCGTGCGGACGACGTCCTTCAGACTGCCGCCAAGCTGTTCGAGTGCAAAGGAAATCTTCGAGAGGATATAGCGCGCCTGCGTCCCCGCATCGCCCGGTGCGATGATGTTGCCCTCCGCGTCCACAGCCGTCGTGCCCGCGACCTCAATGAGATCGCCGACGCGCACTGCACGCGAATACGCGACCTTGTCTTCCCAGAACGCCCCTGATGAATATGTTTGCTTCATGCTGTACTTACTCGTTGTTCGTTGCGGTGAGTGATACGTCGACATCCGATACTGATCCGTTATGGTGGTACCGGAACCTCACGATCCCGACGCCGGGGACAAACTGATACGAAAGATACGACGGGAGCGTCCGCATCGTGATGGTGTAGAGCGCGTCGAACGTCCTGCGTTCGCCGTTCAGCAGCCAGGGCGCATCGGTGTCGTGGTCCTCCACCCACCAGACATACATCCCATCGGTCCGGGTGATTTGCGATGTCTCGCCGAAGGCACGGTACTTCACGAGCGGGAGCCGGAGAAACAGCTCGCTCTCTTTGACGAGATCGATGAGCGATTCGGTATTATCGCGCACACGACTGTAGGCTGTTGAATCCGTTAGGAAAAAGTCCTTTCCGTTGACGCAGATGAGGGTGCGGGTTCTGGGCGTCCTCCCGGGTTCCCACCATGCGAGATCGAGCGGATACCCCGTCAGCAATGCCGCCGTGACATGCTGCCGCGTCGTGACCGAATCGATCCGCATCGTCCACTCTATCTCCTTCTCGTAGTGCGAATCCCCGCCCTCGTTCCATTTGATCGTGCCGTTGTAGATCCACGTGGAGCCTTCAATCAGCGGGAATGCCAGTTCCTCCGGTGCAACGGCAACCTGGGCGAGCGTCTGGAATGTGTATAGCGGCAATATTAAAAGCAGGAAGCGCATCATGGCAGTGTAGGGAATCGTCTTGTGATGTAATCGTAGACTTCGCTCACGGGGAGGTTTGTTGTCGCCGGCCCGGTGCGTATGTAGAATTTTTCCACCTGGTTATGCTCCATATATGCCGGAGCGTCGCTGGGGGAGACATCCACGCGGAGGATTTTCTTCCCGTTGAGATCTTCCACCTGCATATGAACGTAGTTCATAAAGTACGCACCTATCTGCTCCTTGATGAGATTCGCCATGTGCAGAAGCAGCTTGTCGTCATTGCCGAACCGGTCTTCATCCAAACCGATAATCTTTCCGCTGTCGGCAATACCGAAGATCAGCGTGCCGCCGCGGCTGTTCATGAATGCCGCGATGGACTTCATCGCAGCGTGTTCTATTTCGCGATCCTTTTTGCGCTGGTGGTGGTTCCAGCGAACGCTCGCCTTGAACTCTACGTAGTCGCTTTCCCCGTCGGCGACAAGGGCGCGCGTCGAAGTATGACGCACTGACCGTAAATATGTCGTTACCAGCCGTGCGAGTTCAAGGATGAGTTTCAGCGCGGTTGCCGGCTTGAGTTTCTTCCCGCTGCGCAGATCGTCGCCGTCGATGCAGAGTAGCTCCCCGTTCCGGTGTGCGCGTACAGTGCCGGTCCGTACGCTCTCATCGATGATGGCAATTTCGCCGAACACGTCGCCTCTCCGGAACGATTTCTGGTCCTTCCCTCCGATCGAAAGTATAAACTCGCCGGAACGCACGATGTACAGTGTCTTGCCCGGTTCACCGTCGTGAAATACAACGCTCCCCGCAGTGAAGCTCTGCGTAAACACGATATTCGTGAGGTCTTTGATTTCTGCGTCCGAGAGATCGGCGGTCAGGGACAGGTTTTTTAGCAGCGGATAGGAACGTTTCGCCATGTTTCCAGGTCGATCATGATGGATGGACTAAGATACGGAATCCACCGGTAACGGATCGATGTAGACAAACAGGGCGGAACCTCGTCAGAGATTCCGCCCGGTAATGACACGGAATGCGCGTGCTAGTGCGGCAGTCTCGGCCGGAGCGCGCTGTAAAAATATGTGCCGAGTATTGCACCCCCGAGGGTTACCAACGCGGGGAGTTCGCCCGCGCCGACCTGTGCGAAGATCGGACCCGGACATGCGCCGGTTATCGCCCAGCCGATTCCGAAAATCACACCGCCAATGACGTAGCCCTTGTTGAACACTTTATCGGGAATGTGAATGCTCTCGCCGGTCAGTGCTTTCGGTGCAAACTTGCGCAGGAGTGCAACACCGATTGCGCCAGTGACGACAGCGGAGCCGATGATGAGGAACAGATGCGGATCCTGAAAGGAGAACATATCCCTGATGCGGAACCAGCTCACCACCTCGGCTTTCGTCAGGACGATTCCGAACAGCGAACCCATGCTGATATATACGAAGTACTTCATTATATGCCTCCTTACCCTAATACGGTGTTAATAACGAAAACGGTTACAACGCCGCCGGTGAAGAACGAGAGCACCGCAACCACACTCGGTTTTTGCAGCGTGGCCAGGCCGCTGATCGCATGACCGGAGGTGCAGCCGCCTGCGTAGCGGGTCCCGAACCCGACGAGGATGCCGCCGGCGAACAGCTGCGCGATGCCGAGCGGGGTGCTGTAGTGCGCGGGGAGGAGCGTCAGTTCGCCCGTGGAAAGATAGTTCGCAGCGATGTAGCCGCCGAGCGCTATTCCGCCGACGAAGAATAAATTCCAGATGTGTTCCCGCCAGTTGTACTGGAGGAACTCTATTTTCTTTTTCGGCAATGCCATCGAACAAAGATGACGGAAGCTCGACGATACGCCGAAGAGTTTATTTCCGAGCAGTAAGAGAAGGGGGACCGTGAGACCTATGATCGGTCCTGCGATATACCACTCCCATGTTCCAAAGAGTATGTCCATTCTGCAATCCTTTGTTGTATCTATGTCAATGTTTGTAAAGTCGCGAGATTTCCCTACACAGGGCGCAGCCAGCCCACGCGATTCATAATAAGCGCGTAGTGATTATGGTTATCCCATCGCAGAAAGCACGCAGCGATGGGATAACTATTTCTGGACTGCTTCGTGAGATGCTTCGGATGCGTTATGCAAGCACCGTATCGAGATCAAGCTCTGCGGTTTCGACCCTCTGGCCGCGCTGAGCGTACTCCTGGAATCCACCGGTCAGGTTCGCGATATTCGAGTAGCCCTTCGATTGCAGCAGGCTGGCAGCGATGCTCGACCTGTCGCCGGAAGCGCAATGGATAACCACTGACTTATTTTCCGGGATCCGCTCGAGCGCATCGGTGATGTAGCCTGCAGGGATGTTCATCGCACCGGGGATATGACCGCTGTTATACTCGGTGTATCCGCGCACATCTAGCACCTGGTATTTCTCTCGGTTCTTCAGAAGCTCATCGACGGTGACCTGGTCGAGCGTCTCGAATTCATGCGAACTTTCGACAAGCCGTTCAATGTCCGTGACGTACCCGTGGATGTTATCGAGACCGATGCGGATCAGTTCGCGTGTGAGTTCTTCAATCCGTGCGGAGGGTGCGATGAGGACAAACGGCGTCTCGTAGTCGAGTACCCAGCCGGCCCACGTGCTGAAGGCCTTGTTGTCCTGGATATTGATCGAACCCGGAACGTGCCCGCCAGCGAATGCAAACTTATCGCGCGTATCCACAATGTGGTGGCCGTCGGCTTTTGCCTTTTCGAACTGCCCGATGGTCAGACGTGCGGGATGGGGGAGTTCGCCGAGTACGTTCGGGCCGACCTTGTTCAGCTTCTTCATCATTGCGAAGTACTTCGGGGGTTCGGGCTGCCCGGCAAGGAGCTGCCTGACGAATTCTGCTTCGTCATCGATCTGGAGAGCCCAGTTGCTCAGCTTCTCATAGCCGACTGTGGAATTCGGTACTGCGCCGAGGGCCTTTCCGCATGCCGAACCTGCGCCGTGTGCCGGCCAGACCTGCACATGATCGGGGAGCGCTGAAAACTTCTTCAGCGATTGGAACATCTGCTTCGCGCCTGCTTCGCGGGTACCGACGATACCGGCTGCCTTCTCGAGCAGATCGGGGCGGCCGACATCGCCGACGAAGACGAAGTCGCCGGTGAAGATCATCGTCGCATGTTTACTTGCCGGAGTATCGGTCAAAAGAAACGAGATGTGTTCCGGTGTGTGCCCGGGCGTATGCATGACGTCGAACCGCAGATTGCCGACCTTGATGCTGTCTCCATCTTTCAGTGGTTCATGATCGAACTGGTACTGCCAGTCGGCGCCGCCTTCATCACTCAAATACATCTTCGCACCAGTAGCAGCAGCGAGTTCTCGCGAGCCGCTCAGGAAATCTGCGTGGATATGCGTCTCTGCGATGTGCGTTATTCTGAGGTTCTCTTCCTCGGCGATCTGGAGGTACTCATCGATATCCCGTTTCGGATCGATGACCATCGCTTCGCCGCTTGCCTGGCAGCCGATCATATAACTGGCATGTGCCAGCCCTTTTTCATATACGCGTGTGAAGAACATTCTATACTCCTGTCGTTTCGTTCTATCTGTGTAAATCTATTATTCGGTGGTTAACGGCTCATCCCAATCGAGGACGCCGGACTGCAGGTTGTAGACCTTTTCGAATCCCATCTTGAGCATCATCTTGCATGCCTGTCCGCTGCGGTTGCCGCTGCGGCAGTACATGTAGTAGCTCTTGTTGCGGTCGAGGGCGTCGATCTTTTCCCGGAATTGCGGATCCATGATATCGATCAGCTGCGCATCCGGCATATGGCCTTCGTCGTACTCCATCTTCGTTCGCGTATCGATGAGCACCGCATCGGAATCCTTGCGCATGCCATCGGCAAACTTCTGCTTCGGTAGATCGAAATCGTTCGTCCCAATCAGGGATGAGAGAAGTGAGTTTAACATTGTATTTCCTGTGTATAGGTGACTATTGTATGCTAGAAATTTGTGTATATCTCGGAGCCGATGATGTAGACTCCCATCGCGAGGGTGAACCAGCCGAACGCAGGCTTGAGCTTCGCTCCCGAGACGAACCGTGCGAGATATGCGCCGAGAATTATGCCTGCAATCGTCAATGCGGTAAAGCCTGCGAGAAACGACCAGTCGATATTCTGCTGACCGAGATCGCCGAGGAAGCCCAGCAGGGACTTCGCAGCGATAATGAGCAGCGATGTGCCTACGGCCATCTTCATCGGCAGCCGCGAGAGCACCACCAGTGCCGGGATAATCAGGAAACCGCCGCCTGCGCCAACCATCCCGGTCAAAACGCCGACGATAAAACCTTCCAGGAGGATCATCGGATAGTTGAACTCCTGCGTGCCTTCCTGCGCTTCCACTTTCGTTTTCCGGATCATGGAGAACGCTGCCAGCACCATCAGGACTGCAAAGAGCAGCATCACGGCGATATCCTTAGTCAGGGTAAATTCGCCGATTGCGAAGATCTCCTGGGGGATTGCCGGGACGAGAAACTTTCGCGTCAGGAACACTGCGATAAATGCAGGCACCGCGAATATCACGGCAGTCTTGTAGCTCACGAGATCCTTCTTCATGTAGGTGATCGATCCGGCGAGCGCTGTGACGCCTACAACAACGAGGCTGTAGGACGTGGCAAGCACGGGATCGACACTGAGAAAGTAGACCAGAATGGGTACGGTGAGGATGCTGCCGCCTGCACCGATCAGGCCGAGTGTTGCACCAATGACGATGGCGCCTGCGAATCCGAGGATTTCCATGCCTGATCTCCTATGCGTTCGGTTGAAGGGTGCAGCAGTCCTGAACGCAATCGACGATCTGCGTCATCTTGGGAAACTTCAGGTGGTAGTATATGTGCCGGCCGTCCCGTTCGCTCTCGAGAACACCGCGATCCTTCATGATCGTCAGGTGATGAGATGCGACTGCCTGCTCGATCCCGAGTTCTTCATGTATTTCCGTGACGCTCATGCGCCGCTCGTCGTCGAGCAGGGACATGATCGATAGCCTGATCGGGTGCGAGACTGCTTTAAGCATGTTCGCTGCCCGTTCGAGCACCTGTAAATCTGTATGTAGTAAAAGAGCTTCCATTCTCAGATATATAGATATTTATATGTGTCGATGTTTACAACAGGGTGGGGTTTGCAGAAGTTCCCCAAAAAAGCAGAAGCGGACGAAAAGCCCGCTAACCTGCGTAAAACCAGTGCCTTAGATTTTTGCCGCTATTCGAAGATCTCCTCCGGATCGTAGCCGCGGAGGGTGCGGCGGGCGAAAAAGTAATGGATCAGCAGTCCCAATGCCCAACCAGCATAGCCGAGCGCATTGTACAGCGGATCGCTTTGCGGGTACCAGCCGAACAGCGACCAAATTCCCCATGATCCTACTACGACGATGTATGTCGCCAGGTGGTAGAGGAAATCGGCATTCCTCCGTTCGCCTTTCTTGTAGTCGGAGTAGCCGAGTGTGAATCCAACAACAAACATCGAAGCCGGATAGAGCAGGGCAGCGATGACAAGTTCTAGCCACAGTTGGTTGGCGATTGTCTCCGCGAGGGCAAGGTAAAAGAGATTCGTCGCGATGAGCGCGAAGCCGCAGAAGACCCAGAAATTACGAGTCGGTTCCATATCTATGTTTCGGTGGTTTGGTGATCAATGCATGAAGTTCGCTGCTGTACAGGATGGAAATATTGCGCTCGATGAATTCAGCCAGGATATCCTGCCCCAGCTTCGTGAGGTGGTAGGTCTTGCGTTCGGGGCCGCGATTGCCTTCCGCCAGCGTATAACCTACCATCTCCAGATCGTAGTATTTACGGAGCGCCCGGTAGAGGCTTTGTTCCTCCGGGGCGATAACCCCTTTCGTGATCTTGATGATGAACTCGCGGATTTCTCCCACATACCTGGGACGTTCGCGCAGGGCGAGGAACATGTAGAAGGTGAGCTGTCCCTTCTTGTAGGTTTCCTCCCAGGTGCTGAGGAGGCGTTTCTTGTATGCTGCGTTTTTACTTTTCATCTGGTACTATACATGATGTATACTACTAGATGCAAAAAAAGTTGCACAGATGCAACTTCCGCTCCTCATGGGTAGCCGATAGCCATACCGTCCCTGCGGTTATCTGCGGCCCCGCGCCAGCCGGTTTCATCCCAGACGATAGCATGAACCCCGCCGAAGTACGGATCGTAGTGCTTCGCATCCGCTTGATGCTGCAGCGTTTCGAGTCGAAAACCGCGCTGCCTGAGAGGCTCCCGCAACGCCTGCCGTTGGTCCGGGTCCTCGATATACACCGTGCTGTCGGGGAGGACGTGCATCCGGCGCCGGCTCACGGCGTCGCGGATGTCCATTCCCAGATCGTACCAGTTCGTGAGTACCTGCACCACCGCCGAGATGATCCGCGCACTGCCGGGACTTCCAAGAACGGCGACAGGTCTGCCGTCTTTCGCGGCTATAGTCGGACTCATCGAAGAATACGGCATTGCGCCGGGTTTCATCGCGTACGGATGCTCGGGCGAGCCATAGACGAATTCGCGCATATAATCGTTGTAGTAGAATCCGAGCGTAGGATGCATTGCCTTGGCGCCGAAGTAGTAGTTCACACTCTGGCTTATCCCGACAACCATCCCGCTCTCATCTGCGGCGGAGAGGTGAGTGGTCTCTCCGCGTCCGGCCTCTTCCTTGAGCTGGGTGGAATACGCATCGCGTATCCGCTCGGCGACCTGCTCATCATAGTTGTGGAAATCGGTGATGGGGTAGCGGTCCCGCGCATAGTGCGCAAGATGCAGTCCGCGCAGCCGCGAGAGGAGATACTCCCGCTGGCCGGGTGCGGAGGGCTCGGGGATAATGCGCTCGATGTTCTTCAGCGCCTGCAGGACAGCCCAGCCGCCGTACGGCGGGGGCGTGGTTGAGATCTTCAGATCCCGGTATCCAGCAGTGATGGCAGGCACCTCTCTCGGCTCCGGTACGGCGCTTAGGTCGTTCGCGGTTACCCACCCGCCGTGCTGCTGCATATCGGCAACAATTTCTTTCGCGATGCTGCCGGAGTAGAAATCCTCAGCGCCATTCTCCGCCAGGCGCCGCAGCGAAGCCGCAAGCATAGGCTGACGGATACGTTCGAAGAGTGCAGGCGCGTTGCCTCCCGGCAGGAAGACTTCGCGGCTGGGTGTATCGTTGGCAAGCTCTTCTACGCTTTCGGTGAGAGCGTGACGGCGGAACCGTCCGAGTTCGAAGCCCTCCTCGGCTGCGCGGATTGCCGGCATCAGCACCTGCTCCCAGCTCACATTTCCGCTTCCGTATCGCTCGAATGCATAAGCGAGAACCTTCACCGTCGTTGGGACCGTCGTCCGCTGGCGGGGAGTGAGCTGTTCCCATGAATCGTAGGTGCTGTCTGCCGCCGCTGGAGCGAACGAGGTGCATTCTATGACAAGCGCATCCTCATTCGGCCGCTGGACTATCAGGATGGACTGCCCGCCAATTCCCGACCCTGCGGGTTCTGTCACCGCGAGCGCGAACGCCGCCGCGACAGCCGCATCCATCGCGTTTCCTCCGAGGGCATACATTTCCTCCCCGGCTTTCGATGCTTCCGGCGTCGCTGTTGAGATGACGTTTGGCGAAGGCGTATCGTGAGCAGGCTCGTCGGCGCAGCCGACAGCAATGAGAACAATGAGGCTGAGATAAAGGAGCTGTTTCATACTTCATAAGTACGCACCTCATCGCATGTTTGCAAGTGCGGTTGAGAGGCGATAGATTTTAGCGAACCGCCATTATTCACCGACGCTACACAACGTGCAGAAACGCGAAGCTTTTTCCTCACGCTGGAGTATGATGCTTGTCATGCTCGGCATGGCTGTCGGTACAGGGAATATCTGGCGGTTTCCCCGCATTGCTGCGGCCAACGATGGCGGCACCTTCCTTATTCCATGGCTGGTGTTTCTGTTCGCGTGGTCCATCCCGCTTATCCTGACGGAATTCGCATTCGGGAAAGGCTTACGTGCAGGACCGGTGAACGGCTTCGGAAAGCTGCTCGGTAAAAACTACCGCTGGATGGGCCTATGGGTAGCCTTCACCGCAACGGCGATCATGTTCTACTACTCGGTCGTGACGGGCTGGTGCCTGCGGTTTGTTGTCGCGGCAATATCGGGCGAAATACCTACCGAGATACCGGGGGCATTCTGGGGCGGATTCGAGGGAAGCTGGCAGGCGGTCGTCACGCATGTGGTGATGATTTCCCTGGCCGCGTTTGTTGTGGGAAAAGGTATAAAGCGAATAGAAGCCTTCGGGCGCGTGCTGCTGCCCATCCTCCTCGTGCTGGTGGTGATTCTCACTATACGCGCAGTCACTCTGCCGAATGCGCACCTCGGACTGAACTTCCTATTCACAATCGACTGGCAGGGGCTGGGCGATGCAGAACTCTGGCTCGAAGCGCTGACGCAGAATGCATGGGATACCGGCGCAGGCTGGGGACTCATTGTTTCGTACGCGGTGTACACGCGGGCCAAGGAGGACACCAACCTGAAGGCATTCCTGCTGGGCTTCGGGAATAACTCCATCTCGCTCATGGCGGGGATCATGGTACTGTGTACGATCTTCTCCATTCAGCCGGATGCGGCATCCGAGATCGTCGGCGCCGGGAATAACGGACTCACATTCATCTGGGTGCCGCAACTGTTTGCTTCCATGCCTGCGGGGAACGTCTTCCTCGTCATCTTCTTCCTGGCGCTGCTCTTCGCCGCATTCACCAGCCTGGTGAGTATGGTCGAACTCGCCACCCGCGTCCTCGTAGATTGGAATATCTCCCGCAAACGGGCGATTCAATATGTGTTCGCTGCTGCGCTCCTACTGGGATTGCCCTCAGCGCTAAGTCCGGAGTTCTTCAACAATCAGGACGCAGTGTGGGGGATCGGTTTGATGCTCAGCGGACTGTTCTTTGCGTTTGCGGTGATGAAGTTCGGCACAGCGAAATTCCGCAGCTACTATGTCAACACGGAAGGCAGCGATATCCGCATCGGCAAGTGGTGGGATATCGTCATCAAGCTGGTCTTCGCAGAGGCTGTTGTTCTCCTAATATGGTGGCTGAGCCAGACCATCTCGGAAGAAGGCCTCGTCGCATCGCTGGACCCATTTATGGAGTGGAGCCTCGGTACTGTTCTCGCGCAGTGGGCGCTGGCGTTGCTGATCTTCTTTGCCTGGAACCGCTTCATGAACAGGAAGGAAGGTTGAAGATAATCCGGCAAGATCGTACTTTATTATCAGGCTACTTTTATTACACTTTCACCCCCGTCAGTGAGAAGGCAGCGAGATAAACAACATCGAAAGACCATCTATGATGCAGAACTGTACGAGCTGCCGCTGCAACTATCCGGGTCTCTGCTCGTGCGCTTCCAGAAGAAGGGAATCAAAACGGTTGCCCAGTTCATGAATGCAGATGAAGAAAAGTTTTTCGAGGATACGCCGGATAGCAAACAGCACCGGCTAGAATTCGCAGCAGCGAGAGCCAGAATTAATAAACTCATTCAGCGCGATGGAGTCATTACCGGTGCGATGAAGAAACCAAATAAGAACGAGAAGCAGAGAAAAT
>PABJ01000099.1 GCA_002699105.1 Ectothiorhodospiraceae bacterium
CCCCGCTCAGGGAAGGCTGAGTGCCCTGCAATGCCTTGTGCGTCAATTCTGTAGCCCAGCGAGCCTTTGTGACCGGCGACAAGCATGTTATCCGTCGGCTCTCCTACAATGATGAAACCGGCTTTCCTCCCGGAGCTCGCTGCTGCCTTTGCGCCGATACTATCCAGCTCTTCGCCTACCACAAAACACAGCGCCGGGAATTCACCTTCCGAGATGAGCAGCTCTGCTGCCGTCAGCATCGATGCAATGATACCCTTCGTATCGCACGCACCGCGGCCGTAGATTGTATCACCGTCGCGGCGGGCAGGGATAAACGGAGGGACGGTATCGATATGGGTATTGAAGACGACTTTCGGTTGGCTTCCCTTCTTCCATCCAGCAAATACGTTAAACCGGTTTTCCTCCACCTTTTCCAGTTCACAATCCGCAAATCCGATCGTGCGGCAGTACTTCGCGAGGTATTCTGCGACTTCGCGTTCGTTTCCCGTCACTGACTCGATGTTAATAAGATCGATAGCGAGTTGATGGATATCCATATTGAAACATACGTATTCATCGAGGCAAAAAAAAAGCGCCCCGCAAAAGCGGGGCGCTTGGCGTTGAAGGCTAAGCCTTCAGGACATCGTTTACTTAACGAGCGTCATCTTCCGAGTCTGGGTGAAGTCACCAGCAACCATCTTCAAGATGTAGTTACCCGTCGGGACAACTTCACCGGATTCGTTGGTTGCATCCCACACGACCTGATAGACGCCAGGCTTCTGGACATCATCCACGACCGTCTTGACATGGTTGCCAAGGAGATCGTAAACGACCATCGTAACCTGCGTGCGATTCGGTACGGAGTACTCGATCGACGTCGTCGGGTTGAATGGGTTCGGATAGTTCTGCTCGAGGTTGTACTCGGTCGGGACATCCATGTCACCAATGCTGACAATATTCTGATTGTCAATGTACAGGTGGTGACCCGGATCCGGATCGCTCTTCGTGATGTAGAGATCATCGTATGCTTCGACGAACCAAACAACGTTCTGCGCGAGCGTCGGACCACCAGCGATCTGCTCGGAGATAGCCTTAAGCTGTCCGTGCGTCGTGTTGTATGCGTCGTTCAGGCCGAGGTTGTCGGAGTCGATGTCGATGCGGTTCGTCAAGCTTGCGCTATCGACGAATACGATTCTGTACTTCACGATGTCATTACCGATCTCGGTCGTGAAACGCGAGATAGCAATGTTCGTGTACGGATCGGTCGAGACTTCCCAGTCAAACGCCTGCGGGGTGCTGTACCCAACGAGCGTAAGGTGGGTGTGGTCTGGCGGATCGAGCAGTGCAAACGGATCTGGCGGATGCTCAAGGATCTCATACGGATCCGTGATGCCACGGATGGAAGGATCGTTCGAGTTGTAGGCCGTGATCGTCTGGAGCTGGTCGCGAGGACCGCCAATGAATCTCGACGTGGTCGAGGCCAAGAAGTAGTTCGTAGGTCCGGAAATGAAGACCTCACCGCTAAAGATGTTCGACAGGTCAGGGCGCGAGTCGACGTACTCACCCGGGAAGCGGGCGGAGAACTTCGTTGCGATCTGCTTGTTCGAAACGTTCATGTAACGGTCGCGCGGATAAACCACGACTTCGTACTTCCTGAACTTGTACACTTGATTCGGATCTGCCGTTGCCGGCGTGATATCGACCAAGTAATTGGTAATAGCGTCTGCGGTAAAGTTCATCGGCTGCGAGACCTGGTTCAAGAAGGCGAATTTCTCGCCGATCTCGATGGTCACACCATTGTTGGCTGCAGTGTGAACGAAGCAGATCGTTGCCACACCTTCGACGAATGCGTCCGGCGGAATGACGAACGTCACGGAGTCGAGCTGTGTCAGGACCTGACCGCTTTCCTTGATGATTGCAAAGGTATAACCGTCCGGATCAGCATTCCAGCTCATGTCACTGGAGTCAGTGTTCGCTGTGGAACCCTTGATGATGAGCTCGGTATCTCTACCGGTCACATCCCAGTCACGGATGATCTGGCCCTGATCGTCTTTGGCCGTAAGTGTGAAGCAAACTTCTTCACCTACGATCTTTTCGATCGGGTTGCTGTTGGTTGCCTGGCTAGGATCGATCTCGACGCCGCCGTCACCCAAGCGGGTGAAGCAAACTTCGTACGGACCGCCCTTGATCCAATGCGGACGGCAGCTTGTCCAGCTGAACATACCGGAATCAGCACGGACAGCCTTCATGTCGCCAGCAACGGAGTCGGATACGAACAGGCCTTCTTCGTACGGGAACGTGATTTCCACATCCTCGAACTGGAAGTCCTTCGCGATTGCCCACCACTCGACACAGACGGAGTCTGCACTCGCACTGGCAGGATCAGGATCGAAGCCTGCGAACAGGGCATCGAAGTCTGCCTCTGTCAGCTGGAATCCAGTCTGGCTGCCAGTGTTCACAACAAGCGTCGAGAAGAGCGGAGCGCCCTTGCCTGCTGGGAACGTTCTGGAAACGCGACCGACCCACTGATAGAGGACCGTATCGACTGTGCGCTGACCCAAGCCCTGTGCGTTGAGCACGGTGCTCCAGGTCTGGCTGATCGGATCGTAGGTTTCGAATCCACCGATGAGGTGACCCTTATCGACGTTGATGTCAGTGGAAGGATTCCAGATGACGTCAATAGGATTCATACCAGGACCGATACCGGAGACAACCTGACCGTCGGTCGGGGTGTTCGGTGTCGGCGGGTTCTCGGGTGCGCGGTTGATCGAGACGATAAGCGCAGGGATCGGCAACGGATTGTTGCGAATCGTGACGCCTGCCGTATCGGAGAACGCTTCGAGACCCGTCTTGCTGTATGCACGCACGAACCACTTCAGACGCATGACGAGGGAGTCAGCGTTCGGCTGCGGCTGTACGTTCGGACGGAATACGAGGTCGCGCAGTTCGTCGCCAGGAATGGTGATCGAGTTGGACTTACCATCGTCGTCGGCCAAACGGCTGACAATCATTGTTGATGGCTGACCAGTCGTTCCACTCACGGAGTCGATGATTGCGTACCACTCGTACTTGATTGTGTCATTCGGGTTCGCCATACCGGAGCCTGCAGGCCACTCGGAAGCTTCCCAGCCAAGGCGCAATATATCGAGTTCGATACCTGCTGTATCGCAACCGCCGGTGTGATCCATGCGGAAGAGATCCTTGTTGTTGATGCCGGGTGCGCTGAGCGTAAAGTCGGCAGGTCTGAACGGCTTCTTGACAGAGACAGGACGCGTCGACATGATATTCGCCGGGATGAGACCGTGAACGATCGAGAGACCGCCAGGTTCACCAACGGTGATGCCGAGACGCTTGTCATCCGGCTTGATACCGAGATAACGGTTATTGGAGTTACCGTCTTGAATCGGGTTGTAGATGTGAATCGAGTCTTGACGATAGTTTTCGTTCGTCGGAGTCAAGACCGGTGTTGCGTTGAAGTACGTGCCACCGTCCTTGATAAGGAGAACGTCTGCGCCGCCGCCGACATTACCGAAACTGAAGTTCCAGTTTGCCGAGCCGAAGCGCGAACCGAGCTGTACCCAGATGGAGTCGCGCGGGTTGATGTTACCGTAGCGATCATACGGGGTCAGTGCGTACGTATAGATAAGATCGCGGAAGATCGTATCAGGACGTGCGTACGGCTGGTTGGCGTTGTTCGGAATCTGATCCGTCGAACCATGGACAATCTGTCCATACGTACGGGTGAACGTCTCGTAAGTCGTCAGATCGGCGCCGATTGGCGGGATGAGACGGATACGCGGAATCGTGTCGATATCTGCCTGGTGCGGCAAGATTCCGAGCGGCAGCTTATCGAGCAGGTTGGTGCCCTGCGAGACATCGAAGCTGCTCGGGAAGATCGAGACGAATGCGATACGATACGGGACAACCACAAACGTATGAAGCTGCTTGCTGACAGAGGACTGACCGAAGAACGAACGGAGAATCGAGACCTGGTTAGCATCGATTGTACCGTAAGCGACCGGGCGTCCCTTAAGGTCGTAGTACTGCTCGCCTAAGAACTGGGCGGAGGAGAAGTTCGGACCCGGGATGTCAGCTGCGTTGTCATCATAGTAGGTATCGTCATAGTGCCAGTAGCGATTGGCCGTACGGTTTGCACGACGGACGACCGTCCACTTACCGCGGTCATAGCTACAGGTATCGTCGACAGTGTTTCCTGCCATATCGGTCAAGTTCGGATCGATGACGCGGAGGTCGATGACCTGCTCTGTCGTCGAGTCGATAAGTGCGAGGAAAGCACCCGGCGCAATGTAACCAGGAGCAGTGCGCTCGCGACCGAAACCGCCACCCATGAGGATGACACGGCGGCCATAGTCACCGTCGAAGAAGAGACCGGTATTCGTTTCGCCGCCTGTGATACCGAATGCGTTGGCAGTACGGTACACGTTCGGGATGTCGAATTCACCACGGGTGAAGCCGGCACGATGGAAGTCGAGGTTCGACCAGCCACGGACACCGACGCGCGTGATGCGGTCGAATTCACCACCTGGCTGCATACGGCCTGCGAAGCCGCGATCGGTACGCGTACCCATGATTTCTGCATGGGTCGTGTTCGTCTTGCGCGGCGGTGCGCCGATGCTACCGGTGTAGGTGTAGATCGTATCAGCATACAGACGCATGCTGAGGTTCTGGCCCTGCTGCGGATATTCGCGAGTCTGACCAGGCTGTGCGTTGTTGCCACTGAACAGTGCGAGATCGTAGGTGTTACCACCAGTCGGCGGGTTGTTTTCCCAGATCGGCGTGATGCGGAACAGAACCGGACGACGATCGTTCGGTGCGGTTGCCGTTTGCGGCCATGGATCTGCGCCACCCTTCAGGTCGAGTGCGGAACCGATGCTAGTACCGATACCGTCACCACCACCTGCCATTGTGACCTCAAAGATCACACCATCGTTCCGGAAGCCTGGAGGCATCTGGAATCCTGGAGGTGCGTTCTGGTTCAGGACGTTATAGCGGATGTTCGGGCTCGTAAGCGGGTTCTGGTTGTTGTAAGCATGGAGCTTGACCAGATCCGGGAGACCCGTGTATTCACGAAGGTTGAAGTCAGGATTGATTGTCGTTGCGTCTGCAGCGTCATACAGAGGATCGCCATCGATATCGAGCGGAACGTTGTTCTCGTCAACGATTTCGTAGTGGCCAACCATGTACGGCGATACGTTACGCTTGTAGACCTGGCTCAGGAGGATGTTATCGACACCCTGTGCATCCAGATTATGGTTAATCGGATCGGAACCAGGAGGCAATTCAATCGTTCTCGGTGCGAAGACGTCAAGGGTACGATTCTCGGGGGTACCTGTCAGCGGAATTTCGCCAACGGAACCACGCGGGAATTCCTGACCGGCACGGAGGATATCGAAGCGAGTCGGTTCCTTCGTGATGGCAGTTACCTTGATGGTATCGCGATCGAGTTCAACAACGCCCTGTCCGCGGAGCACTGCGGTTGCAGTTGCTTCGAAGAAGTGCGTCGAGTTGATGATCTTCGGAGTCGGGAATTCGAGTGCCGACAGGAACACCGTCTGGTTGATGTGAACACCAGAGACGAGGTTACTGATCTGCGTATGACGCATACGAATCTTACGCATCGGACCGAATTCGTCGTTCGTCCAGTTCAATGCCGGAGCGATCGTACCAGGACCTGCCTGATCGTACGGCGGATATGGGTTGCCAAAGTTTTCGTTCCACATGCGGAAACGAATGCGTGCCGTATCCTCAGCGTCGGTCGAGTTATCCTTCAGGTTACCAAACTTGTCGTATTCACGAACAAGAAGGGTAATCTTACGGCCGGCGGTGATCGTGTTCGGGTTCATCGGGTCGGTATCGACCAGATTCAACGTATCCGGAATGTACGGACGGACGTTTGTATTTGCAGAGCGGCCGAAGCGAGTTGCGCGTTTTTCAGTGTTGAAGAACGGGTTCGCTGAGTATGCCTTGAATCTCGGTGCGTACGTCGCGACGATGCCCGGTCCGAAGTATACGGACTCGTGCTCGAGGGACTGCAAGTCAACGAGATCTGCCGGCAACGGAATCGGTGAGGTCACACCCGCAGTATACGGATAGATCTCGACGCGAACCGTGGTATCCGGACGCTGGTAAATCGGAATAATGACGCGCGGAGCGAAACCGCGAGCGCTCGGACCAACGATCGTACCTTCGCCAAGATCGTCACCGACACCCGGTGCGAGATCGAATGCGAGAGTATCAGGCGTCAGTGCGATACGGACCATCTGATGACCGACGCGGCCGGACACGAAGAATGCCGTGACCCAACCTGCCTGTGCGGTATCACCAATAGTCGAACGCTTCAAGGTATCGTCAGCAACGTTGATGTTACCAAACTCACCGAAACCACCACGCTGGGTGTTGTTCTGCAGAGCAGTCTTCGGCGGGGTAACAGGAAGTGTTTCGCTTTCAACATGGAACTTGACGAGACGGCCACCGATCGGGTTGCGGAAGCGATCGAGAAGACGTGCAACGACACGAATCTGCTGATCGTGCTCGGACACGACGACCGTATCCATCGGGATCGGAGCTGTTGCGTCACCGTCGAGGGAGACATCGTCAGCAAGGAAGCCACCAATTTCTGCACCTGGCTCGACCGGAGTCGGGAAGGTTGCGTCGGTGGAAGGAACTGCTGCGCCGATGGCGCGGAAGAAGTAACCCTTGTAGAACTCGTTTACTTCAGCAGCGTTGCGAGGCGTACCAGTCGGATAGTATTCCGCTGCACGGTCATTGACCGTTCCAGGACCCCATGTGCCAAGCGGCTCAGTGGTACCCTGCGGCTTACCCCAGGACTTGAAGACCTCAACTGTCTGAACGACGTCGGGGATGATATTGATTTCGCAAAGACCGCTAGCGACTGCGATACCTTCTGCATTCGGATTCGGCGAAAGCGTCAGGTGTGCGCGGACCGGAATGACGTCAACACCGGAGAGGCTCAAACGCTTGACGTTTCTAGGCGCCCAGACGTAGAAGCGAACGGCATTGTATTCAACCGGTGCGAGGATATCGTTGTCGATACCCGGAAGCTTCTGACCTGGCTGTACGTTGACGAGCTCGGCAAGAAGATCCTGCGTCGGGTTGTTCGGGTCTTTCGGAGTGAAGTCGGAGTTGATGTTCGTCGGGTTATCGCTGCCGCCGGGGCCGCTAAGTGCGACGTTCGGGGAAACGGAACCGAAGAACACCTTGTCAGTCTGACCAAGCGTGAATGCCTGGATGTACTGCGGGTTCTCAGGAAGCTCTACCCAGATATTGTTGTTCGCGCCATTCGTAGGATCGAAGTACGGTGCGATATCCATCGGGTTTCCGTGGATGTCGACGAGGCGGACAAACAGTCTGTCGTAGATGTTCGGCTGCTGACCCGGAAGCGTGAAGGTACCAACAGTACCGACGACGAGTGCATCATCGTTACCGCAGACAACTTCAAGACGCGGCCAGCGCTGACCCTTGAATGGAATGAACCATTCCGTGCCATCCCAATGCACATCGATCGAGTCGATTGCAGTGGTCTGACCCATCGGCTTACCGAAACCGGCGTCGATGCTCGGGCAGCCAACAAGTGCGTTCGGGCCGAAGACCGGACCGAAGTTGTTGTTCGGCGAACCATCGGGGATCGCAACAATGTGTGCGAAACCGCCGATCGTCGGGGGGTTACCCAACGGGAATGGATCGAGCTTCAGCGGAGTATGAAGATCCGTGAAACCACCATGATCGGGGAACGAGTAGGTCGAGCGCACGCGAATGCGGTACCAACCAACGTTGTTCGCACCGGAGGCCGGACGGAAGACAGTATTGTTCGAGGTACCGAGGATACCAGCACCGCCTGTTGCGTTCACACGACCGGAGTCGATGAGGAAGCTGGAGAGCTGGACGTTCGGATTCTGAGCAACCAAGGAGTCAAAGATACCGCCGAGGCGATACTTCGTGCCGAAGGTTGTCTTGCCGTATGGGCTCTGTTCATACTTGAACTTCTCGTTATCGTCGACTGTGTTACCAAAGCCGTCAGCAACGAGGATCTGCATTCTGAGATTTCTGTTCTCGAGAATACCGCGCGGCTGCCACTGATCGTTTGCAGTGAGCTCGATTGCACGCGGGATGTTCGGACGAACCGTGATCTTCACACCCGAGTTCGGGAGGGAGTTCACACCAAGCGGATCGACTGCCGTACGGTCGTCGTCAATCTGCCAGGTAACGTTCGTGCGAGGACCGTTATCCAGATGTGCCTCGACGAGACGCTCTGAATACGACCATGTTCTCGGGAAACCGCCAGAGGTATCGGCAAGTGCGTCCAATTCCTGAGGAATGGCGCCAAGACCGCGATACTTGACCTTTGCGGTTGCGAGGATACGGACACTATCTTCGACGCCGCCGGCGTTCGTCTGCATGTCGGCTGCAACGTATGCAAGGCGACGGTAGACGATCTGACCGAACTGACGAAGTGTATCGGTAGCTTCGGAGTAACCGCGGAGATAGACCGTACGATCGAGCGGAGAGCCGACCGCTGCGGTATTTTGATTGTAACCAAGAGCCGAAAGCTTCGGCTGGGTGATACGATCCCACGTACGGTTGCCGTAGGCATCGAAGAAGCGGAGCGTATCAAGTGCCGAGGATACAAGGCCTGGCTGATATGGATTGTGCGCAACGGCGTATGCACCAACGCGATACGGAGGAATCAAACCGTTTTCGGGATTCGGGTTCGCGCAGGGATCGCCAGGAATTGCGGGGTATGTGTTCGGGAAATCAGCATTGTACCAGAACGGTGCGAGCGTCTGATACAGCTTCGAGAGACGGATCGGATTGCGTTCCGGCGGGAAACCATCGACGATAAGACCTTCGTCAGGGTTGCCAACGCCAGGGCCCCAGTTTGCGTTTGTCGCGCTGGGACGGAACTGCATTGTACGCGAATCTGCCATCGGCAGACCATCGTCACCGAGGAAGTAGCGACCACGGGAGTAGTCACCAAACGAACCAAAGTACTCACCAGCGTCAACTGCCTGTGCGGAGTCTTTGACCCACATCAGGATACGGGTGGTACCCGGGAGGAGGCGAACGATTGCGAGATCGGCCATGCCGTTATCGACCACGTCACCAGCGGCAATACCGGTTCCATCAAGGTGATAGGCGCGAAGCGTATCCTTGGTGGTATCCGGAGGAGCTGCCAAGCCGGTAAGGTTGTTGATGTTCGGCTTGAAGAAGATGTTGCGAATCTGTACGCCGTCCATACCCGGTTCCGGGTTCAAGACCTGGAACGTCAGGAACTGACGGATCGCACTAGGATCGCTGTTGAAGGGGGACGACGAGGCAATGTTGCCTACCGGACGATAGACCGGGCGAAGACCAATGTCGGTACCCGTCTGTGCACCATCAGTGCCAAGCACGGGGACACCACCAGTGGTGTTGGTGATCACGCCATTATAAGCTTGACGGCGAATCGTCATCGAGCCAGTGTTAGTGACTCGAGCGCGAATGTAGTCAAACTGTGTGGTCGTGAGCATGTTGTTCACAATCTTGAATCGATTCTGAACGAACATAATCGCCACGGAGTCATTGCTCACGAAATCATCAACACCGGTACCGCTATCGAAGACAGTCAGCGTATCAGCGACGAAGGTCACCGAGTCAGCCGTCTGATCGATCGTGCGGGTGATGTTGAAGAAATCGCCCCTTCCAGTCACCATCTGCGCTTGAGACATAGCTGTCATAAACAGCACGCCGCAAGCGACGATAGAAAGGAAGGTTAGAGTTTTTTTCATACGAAAAATCTCCTTGTTTGTGTGAAAAACGTATGAAGGTTGATTATATGTTGCTTTCGTTTCCATAATAGAAAAGCGCGGCTAACGCAACCGTTAGCTCACGCACGTAAAGTTCTTACTTTCGAAGATCGAGTATGATGGTCTAACCAACGAATACTTCAAGTATTTCGATGACTCGGACAAATTGATCGAAACACTAATATACCGCTGTGAATCGAGAGACGCAATAGTTTTTTCGTTCTTCATGGTCATGCGTAAATGGGACAAATCATGCACTTTCAGTAGTTGCAAAGAGCTTGCCACTTTTGAAAACGGCTCTGAAGGCCTCTAAACGGCTATTTGGTTCCAAATGATAGACTCAGTGTCAGTAAATTGACGGCGCTTTTTCGACTGCGACAATATTTCGACGGTGACTTTTTTCGCTGTTGGGCGAATTCTCTTCATTTGCATCGCTTTTTTCAGCGTAGATCGATCTCGTCGGTACCAGGAGGCGCTTCAAAATGAAACGTCGATGCCTGGATGCCTGTGTTGAACGTTATCTTCTTTATAGTATAGGTAGTCGTTGCACCGTTGATATCGGTGACTTCCACTCGTTTGATCACCCAATCGTCGTTTACCCAGATTTTCATTCCGGTCGTGAAGGAATTCTCGTCCTTCGGCGTAAGCTTCAGGACATAACAATCTTCGCCGTCTAAAGTTTCCTCGCCCACCAAAGAAACGTAATGGTCTTCCGGAAACGTAAGCAAAAGCTTGTCCGGCGCCATCGAATGCGACTCCTCTTTGAAGTCGTCGATGATGACCTGTTTGTTCTGCGGGTTGTAAGACCACGATGTTTTGCCGTCAGTGACGACTGTCCGGGTGTCAGTTTCGATGCGGTACTGGTTCTTCTTCTTGAAGTACAGCTTTCCGGACGATGTCTGCTCGGCGCGCGATACTTTGAAGCTCACGCTCTGCACGAACAGCACCGTCGCATCGGTGACGGATTCGTACTTCTCCTGGACGTTGTCGATAATATCCTGCGGCGAGATCGCCCGGGCGGTTGCCGTCGTCATCAAGATGATGGCAGCAACAAGCGATATGGAGCGTGCTATAGTCATGGTTATGCCTCCTCTAGCATATGTTCGGCCATGATTTCGTCTTCGAGGAGTACTTCGCGTGCCTTGCTGCCATCCGGCGGACCGACGATGCCAGCCATTTCGAGCTGGTCGACGATTCGTGCTGCCCGTGAATAGCCTACCTTCAAACGTCGTTGAAGCAGCGATACCGAGCCTTGCTGATGCCGGATGACGAGCCGAGCAGCATCGAGAAGGAGTTCGTCCTGTTCGATGCTTTCCTCTCGCGACCTCCCTTGCGTCTTATCGTTAATGGACGGCAAGAGATACGGCCTTTGGAATCCAGTTTGCGCCGCAATATGAGCCACGACCCGTTCCACCTCGCTGGTGGAAAGGAATGCATTCTGAATACGCACCGGTTTCGGGTACCCGCTCGGTTGATACAGCAAGTCGCCGTTGCCGAGCAGTCTATCCGCACCCGGGGAATCGAGAATCGTCCGTGAGTCGACGCGGCTTGCTACTTTATACGCAATACGCGCCGGGAAGTTTGCTTTGATGACGCCTGTGAGCACATCCACAGACGGCCGTTGGGTTGCTACTATTAAATGTATGCCGACAGCGCGTGCGAGCTGTGCAAGGCGTGCGATAGGCTCTTCCACCTCTTTCGATGCCGTAATCATGAGATCCGCAAGCTCATCTATGATGACGACGATAAACGGCAGTTTGTAGTGGCGCATGGAATCCGTGTCTTTCAACTCGCGCCGGCGGACCTTCGCATTGTAGTCCACAAGATTCCGCACACCCGCTTTGGCGAGCTTCGTGTACCGGTTATCCATTTCCACTTCAAGGCTCTTCAGCGCAATGACGGCGTTGCCTGGGTCGGTGATGATATCTTCCTTGATGTCGGGGCAGCGCGCCAGGAAATGCTGATCGAGATCGCGGTACTGGGCGAGTTCGATCTTCTTCGGATCGATCATCACCATCTTCACGTCCGACGGGTGGAGCGAGTACAGCAGGCTCGAAATCATCGTGTTGACCCCCACGCTCTTTCCTGCGCCGGTTGCACCGGCGATAAGTATGTGAGGCATCTTGTTCAGGTCTGCAGTGTAGACTTCCCCGGTAATCGATTTTCCCAGCCCGATTGGAAGCTCATAATTGTTGCTCTTGAAGCCGGACGACTTCACCACGCTGCTGAAGCGCACGATCTCTGGTTCGTTGTTCGGAATCTCGACACCGACGGCGCCCTTACCGGGGATCGGTGCGATAATCCTGATACCGCGCGCTGCCAGCGCCAACGCCAGGTCATCGGAAAGCGAGACAATCTTACTGATCTTCACGCTGGATTCCGGCACGAGTTCGAACATCGTGACAACAGGACCCGGTGTTACGGAGATCTTTTTGATCTCGATGCCGAAGACGCTCAGCTTTTCGCGGAGGAGTTCACCCTTCATCTGCAGCTCTTCATCCGTCACGCTGCTGACGCGCTCCTGGGGATCGAGAAGCTCCATCGTCGGCTTTTGATATGATAGGCGAGCGGTTGCGAGTTCTGCATTCAGCGATTCTGCATCCGCTTCCTCGTCCAGCTCCGGTGTCTCGGTCTCAACCCGCTTCTTCGGTTTTGCGCTGCCGGTTTTCTGCGGACTTCTGCTTTCGCCCAGCAGCTCTTCGGTCTCCTTGATTTGCGACGGCGCGACAAGCTCGGAAGCTTCCGCCAGTTCAAGATCGCCGACAAGTTCGCGCGGCTGCGAACCGTTGCCTGGCTCGGCTTCGATGGTGACCCGGCTCCTCGGCGCGGTCTCCATTTCTTCATTCGGTTCTTGCTGCTCGCGCGCGTGAATCCTCGATGCCTGCGAACGCTCTTCAGAGTCGTTCACTTCGATCCTGGCGTTTGCAAGAGCGTCCGGGTGATTGCCCTCGCCTGCCTCGGATATGGCATTCGCAAGACCGGGTATACTATTAATAGAAATCTGCCCGTTGGAACGTACAGGTGTGCCATGATAGGGATCATGGTGATTTGCAGGCGACGGCGATTGCTTGCTGTGGAATGCAGGGGCATCCTCGCGTGCAATGGTCACCGGTTCGCGGGGCTTGGGAACGGGCGTTGGTTCGCGGTCTTTGCGCGGCATACGCTTTGGTTTGCGCCGATGCCGCGGCGGCTCGGGTTCTGGTGCAGCTTCGTCTTCCACCGGAAGCTCGGGCTCCTCTTCATCTCCGATCTCAGGCATAGGATCGTCGTCCTGATCGCGCTGGAACCTCTCGCCGATCCAATGACCGAATATCGAGAGGCGCTCGCCGATTCTCCGGATATCGTAGTCGATGAGCAGCACGAACAGAGTGAAGATCGCGGCCAGAAGTAATATCAATGAGCCTGTCGTACCGATAAGCTGACTCAGTACAATGGCGATATAGTCGCCGAGATTACCCGACCATGCGTAGTCCACTTCGGGGAACCAGTCGACAAGGCGGAGCAATCCGGAAAGCGCACTGCCGAGGAGTGCAATGAAAACAATGTAGTTCGAATAGTACGCAAGGACCTTTGTCTTATCGCGGTGCGCGACGATGAACCATCCCCAGATGCCCAACAGTACCGGAAACGCCAGCGACCAATACCCGATCACCGAGCCTATGAAGAACTGAGACATCAGCGCACCGAACAGGCCGA
>PABJ01000100.1 GCA_002699105.1 Ectothiorhodospiraceae bacterium
CGAGCTCCGGCTCCGCGTTGAAGTCCACCACCGGCAGATCGGTGAAGATGCTCTCGGTCACCGCGGTTGCGCCGGTTGTGAAATCCACCGCGCCGAAGGAAGGATTCTGATGCGCCGCCGCGGTCGCCCTGCCGATGGCCTGTTTCGCGAGTTCGATGCGCAGGTACCCGGCAGCGGTGCGGCCGCAGCCGCGAAGCGGGATGTCGTTCCAGATGTACGGTCCAGTTGCCATGCTGTTCGGTTGTTAGTGATACTGATTCGGTGTACTGCCGCCCGGGCGAGCTTGGGGGCTCGCCCCTACGCTCCTCATGCCACGCGTTTGGATTCGCGGAGGGCGAGGCTATCCTGCGCGCGGTTGAAATTGCTCACGTGGATATTCACGCGTCCGGTAGTGCGCTGCGGTCGATCCGGGCGGTAGGGCGTGCGCGTGTTCGCGCCTCTGCCTGCGCCGCGGTTCACTGCCTCCGCGAAGAACGCCGGTGCTTTATCGAACGGTATCACCGTCTCGCGGTCGTGTGCCATGATGAGCTGATCGCCCATCACGACGCCGCCCGAATCCAGCGAGGCGATGTAGCCCTTCGCGGCTTCCAACGCCACTACTGCCGAGGCCAGAAGCGCGGTATCGGCTGCGAGCGAAACCCCGCCGGTGAAGATGCCCTTCACCAGGCTCAGCGCCGTGCCCGCCGCGATCTCCGCCTGCGCCGCTGTTATGAAATCGTTTGCGACGGATTTGAGCAGCGACTTGAGCGCTTCCTGCTGTCCTTGCACATCGCCTGCACCGAAGAAGGCTCCCAGCGCATCGCCGCTATCCAGCAGGGCGTTCGCGAATGCATCCGCCGTGAGGGACGTCGCCTCCAGCGCCTCGCCGACATTCCGGATGCCGGCAGCTGAGCGGTTCAGCTTATCCTCGGCACGGAAGGCGAGCGCCGTTTGCTGGGGGACGGACTGCCGCCGTTCGGCGCGAGGTTCTTCTGCGCGGAACAACCGCTCCAGGCGCGGGGCGGGTTCCAGTGTGTGCCGCATTGCGAGATCAAGCTCGGCGTTTTCAAGCGATTCAGTGATCTCCGCCGGGATGCCGGATTCGATAAACACATCGACGACGGCGTCGCGGAGCCATTCGCGGAGTTTGTTGTTTCTGATTGCCATTTACTTCCTCATCAAATAATAGAGCAGCGTATCGCTGTAGGTCCAGTGCTGCATGATGTGATCGAAGTCCGCCGCGCTTTGCGCCGCTGCAGCCGCGCACCGTTCATAGAAGTACGGATGCATCTCACCGCTCATTGCTGTTGGCGGATCGAGCTTGTTGCCGAAGCGGATGAGGATGTCCCCGGTTCGCGCGGACTCTGCGCGTTCTTCCCGAAGCATCCGAGCAAAAAAAATCCCAGCGCCTCCTCCACGGTCTCCGGCTCGATAGCCGAATACCAGTCGACGCGATCGTGGTTTCCGCAATACGCGATCCGCATGCAGGCGTCCGTGCGCTCTTCGCTATCGAGGATGAACGTGAGGACGTCCAGCATACGCAGATCGCCGTCGACGCCGGTCTCCTCGCGGTACGCAAGGAGCGTTTTCCGCCACCACGCTTTTACCGCAAGCGTGAGCTTGCGCACCGGCTCGAATTCCTCCGAACCCCCGTCGTGAAGCTCGACGCGCAGGCGGCCGTCTTCATGCAGCACGGCTTCAAGGAGTGCGCTAGACATCGTCGGTTGCCCACATCTGTCCGAGCGGAATGGTGATCGTCGAGCTAGCTGCGATCTCGGTCGGCAGCGTGACGGCGATGCTCGACGCGTTGTGCAGGGTGACGAGCTTCACATTCGTGAGCTGTCCCTCACCGCCGAGCGCATAGGTGAACGCCTGCGAGATTCTCCCGACGAGTGCATGGGCTTCGGTTTGCGTGCCGAGCTGCTGGCCCTTTACGGCAATCTGGTAGAAGCGGTCCTTCACGTTGACCGGCAGTTGGCGCGTGTTCTTATCGCGCTGCATGGCGGTCGTGCTGATAACGAACTGCTCGATCGTCTCTTCGAACACCGAGACCTTGCCGCTGTCGCCTTTATCCTTGAACTCGTCGATCGCTGCTTCGAGCTGCGTGCCCTTCATCGTCCCGATGCAGATCCACTGCGTGCCGTCGCCGTCTGTCAGCGGCGCGAAGCTGCTGTCGGTTTCCTTCACATAGATGGTGTTGTCGTCCTTGGCAAACCGCTTGATCTTATCGGTCTGCGGACTCAGTCCGAGTGCCATGTATTTCTCCCTTTGCTATTCTTCAGGTGATGCAAATGCGTAGTTGTTGAGGTCCTTGATTTCCATGCCGATGCGGACGGTCTTGAAATGATCCGGCACGACGCAGGGATCCATGTAAAGCGGTAGCCCCGCCTTGCGCGCGGTGCGCGAGAACCAGCCGTCCTCCAGCTCGATCTCCGCATGCGAGGGCCCGAGCTGCCAGTTCATTTTGAATGCAGGCTGACCGATTGCGCGAAGCGCTTCCGTGGCGACAAGCAGGCAGCCCGCTCCTGCGCTGTCGATCTCGATGAGCCTGTCCTCCCGCTGTGCGCTGCGGATTGCCGTGCGCGGGATATACGCGCCGTCCTTCGAGGCCACGCACGGAAAGGCTTGCTCCGGCTGCTGGCTGCCGTCGGGCTGCACGGCGAGTTTATGCGCACCCATGAAGTACGTCCCCGATACGCAGGCCACGTTACGGCTCAGCAGTTTGGTGAGATGATCGAGCCGGACTTCCATATCGGTATCGTACATGAACATGTGCGTGAAGCCGTTATTCGGATGCGCGGCAGTCCAGGCGAGCCAGGAGCGCCTGTAGTCGAGCGGCTGCGTACGGTCGCGGTGGATGTGAATCTTGCCTGCATCGATGAGCGGTGCGGCGTCCTTCACGAACGAGGCGAAGCTCTCGGCATGCATCACATGATCGTACGCGCCGTAATGCACGCAGCATACGAACACCTTGATGTCGTTCTCCCAGACCGGTGAGCAGGCTGCTGCGGAGTGTGGTTTCGGTTCGTGCTGTTGATCAGACATCGTAGCCGTACCCCCGAAGCTGTGTGCGGTTCATCAATGCGTAGGTGCGGGAATTCCGCGAGGGCGCGTTCATCAGCATATCCCGGAAACGGATGTAGGCCTTGTCCTTCAGTCCCATGATGCGGTCGGGCTTGATGACGGTGCATCCGGCGGAGGGCTTACGCCAGCTCATGGCGTTGTGGACGTTGATGCCGAAATACCCCCACTCGTGCATCTTGACGTTGCCCCGGCTGTCGGTGCGCGTCACACGGACGGGACCCTTGCGCTGCACAAGCGCTTTGCGCCATGCGCTGCGGTGATTGCCCCGCACGTAGCTATCCCAGCAGCCTTCGTTCAGATGCGCAATGCCTATGGGGTTGACCCGAACCACGGCGGGATCGGTTGTGCAGGCGAAGACTTCGATGCGCGTGCCTTCGATGAGCACGAGCGCGTCGTTCCATTCCTCCTTGCCCGTGCGCGTCGGCATGAAGAAATCCTCCAGCGGATTGCAGCGGATGCCGATGACGTTGAGTCCCTCTGCGTCCCATGCCGGATTGCCCGAGATGCGGTTATTGTTCTGCGACCAGTACAGGTGCTTCGTGAAGGCATCGTACCAGTCGGCAGGGGAGAGCGCGCTGATTCGTTCGAGTGTCATACGAGCCTCCTTGCGAATGTGCACACTGCCTGTGCGAACACATCGGCGCGGTTCCCGACGATGACAGGTTCGGTGAAGGAATGCATCTCCACCGTGCCTTCCAGCGAGCCTGCATCCGCGACGAGCATGCGCGTGAGGTCGTCGAGCATCTTGCAGCTCTCGCTATCGAGCGTGGAGGATTCCCCGACGATCCGGCCGCGAGCGTAGAGGACGGCTTCGCATTCGAACGTTGCCGGGCTGTCGCTGCCGTCTATGCGTTCGCCGCTGCCGATCCAGCCGTAGATCATCCGGCCAGGTGTGTTGAAATCTTCCAGCTCCTCGTAGCTCTTCGCGCGGCGCACACCGGAGGCGATCTGCCAACCGGCGCCGCCCGCGGCATACGCATCCAGCGATGCATCGAGGTATGTATAGAGATCAGTAAGCGTCATGAATGATGTTCCCTTTGCCAGTGGTTCGTGAATACTTGCGAGCGCGTTCAGCCATGCGTACCGAACGGCTCCTGGGCCGGGTACGGCGCGGCGTGCGGTTCGAGCGGAGCGCCTTCGTTTCCTCCGATGCGTAGCGCGGCGAGTCGCCATGTTGCTTGTGCGTCCGAAGTTCGCCGATCACCGCTATGAGGAAATCGTCCAGGCGTTTGTTCTTGCGCGGATACATCACAGCACCGTGAGGCTGTAGTTCGCGAGCGTGCGCAAGGTTTCGGGCCGGAGCCTGGCGTATGCTCTGCCGCTGGCGCTCTGTCCGCCGAGGTTTTCGCTGGCGAGATCCGGGCGGCGTTCGGTGAACCGCTTCAGATCATACAGAAACGCCTCCGCGATATCGCCGGGCAGCGCGTCCTGCTGCCAGCCAGCAGTGAAGGACGCCCGCCAGTTCATCGTGCCTGCCAGGAACCGGTACCCGCTGAATCCAGCCACGCCTGTCTTTGCGATGGTATCGACTTCGTACAGGTCAGTATCGAGTTCAGTCCAGCCGGTTTTCGATGTACGGTATTCGAGCTTCGAACACGCGGTGACGTTCCGGGCGGGAAAGCGCAGGCGATCCGTGCCGCTGCCGTGCAGCACGATCTCCGTGTAGCTCTGCTCGATCAGGCGGTAACCCACGGTCGCATCGAATGCATCCGAGAGGGTGTTGATGCCGAGTTCGAGGAGCGGCTCGAAACTGCTGTCAGTATTTCCGATGTAGGTTTGCGCCGTCGCCAGTGCGGCGAGCGCGTTTGCGTTCAGCATGAGTTCTCCCTAATGCGTGTTGCGTGATGTTATGGATCGGGGACGACGGCCTGCGCCTTGACCTTCGGAATGCGTTTCGCTCCCGTCCCGAACTGCCCCACCGTCGCGCCTGCATCGATGATGAAGCGGACGCGCGTTGCGCCCGGCGGCTTCAGTCCGTGGATGAACGCCGAGACGGGGTTCTTCAATGCGCCGCCCGGTATGCCGGAGGTGAGCGAATCCAGCCCGGTCGTCTGCAGAAAGGGGAGCGTTGCGTTCGTCTCGGGATCGTAGACGCCCCATTGCGCGGTAACGAATCCCGTTGCCGTATCGTCGAGGAGGTAGAAGCTGGCGCTCGTTCCGCCGTGGATGCTGCTGTCGCGGAGGGCGAGCCATTCGGTGGTATCCGTGCCGCCCGCATCGAACGATGCGTAGCCGGTATCCAGCCGCGCACTGCCGAGCGTGCTGATGAATTCGAGATCGATAACCTGCTGTGCTGTGCCGTTGAGGAAGGGCGCTGCCGCCAGCAAGATGAGTAGAATAATTCGTTGCATGTGGTTCTCCCTGGTTGTGATGTTGCTTACGCTGCGAGCGTGAGACGGACAAGCGACTTCGGCCTGCGGACGGTGATCATGTGGCGCTCGATGTGGCGAATCGCAACCTGATCGGTCTCGCCGAGATTCACGCTATCGACCGTGCCCTCGGTGAGGAGCTTCACCGAAATCTGCTGGCGGTCGTAGATGGTGACGTTGCGGAGATTACCGAAGATCATGAAGCTCTCGCCCGCGCTCACGTCCTCGGCAGCAGGCATGGCCTCGACGAGACGGAAGGGGTATCCGAGGAAGGTCGCTTCCTTGTTATACCCTGCATCGCGGAAGAGGGGGCGCCCGTCGTTATCCTTCAGCCCGGTGATGAGTTCCATGACGCTGCGGTGCATGTACCACTTGGCGCCCGCCAGGCGCTGCGAGTTGATCTCGTAGGGAATGACGTTCAGCGCGTCGTAGTTGATCTGCTCCACCGCGCCCTGCATCGTCACGTCGTGCACATCCGCGTGGTGCAGTACGCCGGTGAACGGGCTGCCCGTTCCGTTGAAGACCTGCTGATCTTCCGCGTAGGCGATTGCCTCGGCGGCCTCGATCCCGATCTCCTGCACCATATCCACGATGGCGTCGGCCATGAGTTCGGAGCTGATCGGATCGCTGAGGACGGCGAGCTTCTTCGCCACCAGGACGGATTCGCTGTACTGCGGTTTGGACTTGGTGATCTGCGATGCCTCGTCGGTGTAGTAGGCGGTCATGCCGGAGTCCCGCGTTTTTAGCGAGATGGTATTGGCGGTCGTCGGGATGACGGTACACTCCTGCCGCGCCACGCCGTATTCATTGATGTAGCGTGCGATTGCCGCGCCGTGTTCCGTCGGGACGAGGACGCCGCCGTCGGGATCGGAACCCGTGGATAGCCCCTTGCGCACCAGCTCCTGATGCGGCACGCCGCGGTAGAGCGAATGCAGGAGGTCGGAGTAGCCGTTCACGAGCGGGCGGTATTCGCCGCTGCCAGTCGAGCTGACGTCGCTCGGATTGAAGGGGCGCCGTGCTGCGAGGTAGGGCTCCAGTGTGTTCTGCACAATGCGCTCGATCGTGTCGTCGATGCGTTCGCTGCGCTCGGAGGTGTGTTGGCGGTGTTCGTTCATGCGTTGTTCTCCCTGATGTGAATTCCGAAATGGTTTTGCAAAATGTACTGGATGCGCGCGCTGAGTTCGCCGTGATCGGGATGGTGATCCTCCGCAGTGCGTTCGTTCATGCCCAGGTATTCTCTGACGGCGTCGACCTCAGAGCGGAGGCTGCGCACCTGCGCATCGAGTCCGGCGTTGCGCGTGCGGCCGTTCTCTTCGAGCGCTTCCCTGATGCGCGGCGACTCCACGCCCGAGAGCATATTCGAGAGCGCGTCCGGGTTGGCGGGAATGGTGACCGCGCTGTATTCGAGCAGCTCCCAGTCCGTGTACCTGCGCCGGTAGCCCGCCTCGCCCTCGGCGTCCTTCCATGCGCGGGGCAGAAAACCGATGGACCACGCCTTCATAAAGCCTTCGCTGTAGAGGCGGTAGGTGTCCTTGCCTTCCTGTGTATCGGCGAACTGCGTCCGCGCCAGCAGGCCGTCGCCGTGGACCTCGAGGCTGATGTTCTTCCCGATGGGAAGCCCCCAGCTCTTGTGGTTCAGCAGCACGACGGGGTTCTTGAGGTAGTTCTCGAGCCTGGCGCCGCGCGGTTCGACGATCTCCATGTAGCGGTCGACCGCAGAGGTTGTGATGAGCCCGGCGATCTCGCGCTTCGCGGGACTGATGTCCCGGAGTTCGAACTCGCCTGCCCGTGTGAGGTAGTTCATGATGATGATTCCGTTGCTGTGAGTGGGATGCGGTCGCCGGGAACGAAGTGCACATCGCCGCCCGGCACGGCAGGCCAGCCGCGGTAGGCGCGCTCTTCGTTGATCGTCGTCACGCCGTTGCGCAGCAGCATCTCCGTATCCTCCCGGTCCTCTTCGCGGTTCGCGGGGACAAGAGACGCATGCTGAATGCGCAGATCGGAGGAGAACTCATGGGCGAGCGCATTGGTGAGTAGTTCGTCCCAGAGCGTGGCCAGCGGCTCCAGCGTGTAGAGCGCATACGTGTAGTGATTCGCCTCGGCGTTCGCGCGGTTGACGTCTTCGGATATGCCGAGGATACTCGCCGGGACGCCGAACACCGTGATGATTTCATCGCGCACGTTCTTGCGCGTTTCGAGGTAGTTGATCTCCTGCGGCGAGAGCGTGAGCGGTTTCACCTTTGCGCCCTGGTGCAGGATCATCGGGTTGCCGAAGTTCGCTCCCGTGTGCTGCTCCCGGATCTGCCTGCGGAGGTCTTCCACGGTGCCGGGCAGGAGATGGCCTTCCGCTTCCACCGCCAGCCGGGGCGTGGGGTTATTGCCGAGGAACGCTTTCTGATGGCGCTTGCTCGCGTTATCGATATCGATCTCGTAGGCGGCTGCCTGCAGCGGCGATGCGCCGTAGAACGGGTGCCGCGGATTCGGGTACTTGAAGTGTATCACATCTTCCGCATCGATGAAGACCTTCTTCGAGGCGATGGTGTATTCGTAGCCTTTCACGATCCGCTCCTCATCCGGCACGATGCGCATGAAGCGCGGATCGAGGTAGAAGAGTTCGCTCGGCTGCCCGAGGCCGTTCCTGACTTTGAGCAGGTAGGCGTTGCCCGTGAGGTCGGCGTAGATCTGGCTGATCCACAGCAGGTGCCGGCCCGTCTGGAAGCCGTTCGGGCGGGCGAGCAGCCTTGCCAGCGGATGCGAACCCGGCAGCTCTTCCTCCCCGCCGGATACCTTCTGCACGTAGCGCCTGGCAGCGGCGATATCCTGCGCGCGGCGGTTCACCGTTTTGTACACCCACCCCTGGAACTCGTGCACCATCTCGTCGGTGCCTGCAGGCGCGCCCGTCAGGCCGTAGAACCCGGCGTAGTCGTAGCCGAAGCTGCCGCCGGGGAAGAGCGCCGTGCCCTTCTTGCGCCGGAACAGCCCCGCCAGGCGTTCGTAGATCGTCTGCATGATTGCGTTCATGTATCGTTCCTTTGTTGCATTAGATAAACAGCGCCGCTATCGACCGCACGACCGTCACCGCGAACACCAGCCAGAACAGCTTCGTGATGCTGGATATGTTTGCCGACTGCCTGCTCTGCACATCGAGGATATCCTTGATGAGCGGCACGGTTTCGTTCTTCCATTCTTCCAGGTGCTTCAGCCTGTAGCGGTGTTCCACGAACAGCTTCTCGTGGTTTGTGTAGTCGTGATATTCGTAATTCGGTTGCTGCATGGTTCTCCTCCTTATGCAAGAATTCCCTGGCCGAGGAGCATGGATTCCCCGAGCTTGTACAAGCCGCTGTGCATATCGGCGCCGTCGTCGTGCTCGCCGCCGGGGAAGTCCAGGTAATGCTGGATCAGCCGCTCGGTGTCGGTGTTGCTCTGCGCGAGGAGGCAGAGGCCTTTTTCCACCGGAGCCTGCATCTGCGGGATGCGGTGCTTCTTGTAGACGAAGCCGGGGATGTTCTTCATGACGGCGAACATCGGCAGGGCAACGCCCGCCCTCGCGGACTCGCCCGCAGCGAGCTTCTCGAGGAAGTACTCGGAACCGACCGACTCGTATCCCCACACCCTGATGCCCGGATGCCTGCGATGCATCTCGAACATGCCTTCGAGCATTTCGTTGACGGTCTCCTGCCGGATGCGCACATCGATGAGGTACATGTACAGCTCCCCGCGCTCCACTGCGAAGTCCGCGACCCCGTATGCCTTGTAGTCGCCCGCACCGCGCTCTCCGGGACTCGGATCGACCCATGCGATCCGGGCACAATCCGGCGGCACCTCTTCCGGCTGTACGTAGCGGAACCACTCCCGCCGGAAGACACCTTCGTCGTCCTGCGGCTCCTGCTGCCATTCGATGGCAAAGGACACCGGCGCCCGGAGGCGGCGTTCGATTAGCTCGGCGGTGGGGTAGCGGTCCTCCCACGTCGAGACCTCGCCGTCGATTGCATAGGGGATTGATTCGCCCTCGCGAAGGCGGCGCAGGGATTTGAGAATCGTGACCTGCCATTGCCCGGAGGTGCGCACTTCGTGCACCAGCGACCGCTTCGAGAAGTAGTTCGCCAGAAAGATTACCGACCAGGTTTCCTTCTTGCCGCTGCCCACCGCCTGGAGGATGTCGTCGTGGAGGACGCGGATGTACTTGCGGATGAGGCGCGGATTCATGCGGTTGGTGTTATCCTCCAGGTCTTCGATGCGGATGCGGTCCGGGCGGTAGCCGCGGTGCTTCTTGCCGCGGTAGCTGCTCTTGATGCCGCCCGCCAGAACGCGCGTTTCGCCTGCGACGAAATCCATCTCGCCGCCTTCCACCGCAATCGAACCGAAGTCATAGCGCAGGCGCTGGTTGCCCAGAAGCTCGGCGCGGATGGGCACGAGGTATTCCGCTGCGGCGATGAGCGAGGAGCGGCTGATGTAGATGAAGAACCTCGCCGTGCCGAACACGATCTCGTGCAGCGCATCCACAAGGCTGATATCCGTGCTCTTCCCGCAGCCCCGGAAGCCCAGCAAAAGCTGCGGCCGGTTGCGCCGGGCGCACACTTCGCGCAGGACCCCGGCGTATTCCGGCTCCGCCTCGCGGGCGTAGTGCGGGAAGTACGTCCGTTTGAAGAACGCCCTGTCCACGCGCGCGCGTGCCCTGCGTGCATCCCTGCCGAGCGCGTCTTCGCTGCCGCCAAACGGCGGGACGCTCTCGCGGATAACCGCGACGCTCTCGGTGAGCAGCGCGGTAAGTTCTTCAAGATTTTTCGGTTTGTGCATTCTTATCCCTGGATACCTGGGCTGATTGAATCCGTTCGAGGAGATTGCGATGATAGGAGTCCAGAAACTCCGCCAGCTCCTGACGCGAGGCCGGGGTGATCTGCTCGTTATTGCGCTTGAAGTACGCGAGGAAATCCTCTATCCCCGCGAACACCAGACCGTACTGAAACTCCTTCGAGCGGATCGTGTTTAGCGCGTTGACGAGGTTCACATAGTTGCGCACGCTGACATCGCTCAGGCCTTTTGCATGGAGGTCGGCTGAGATATCTTTTCCGATCTTCCACAGCAGGCTGAAGACCTGGAACGGCTTCACATCCTTTGCCGGAAGAGTGCCGGCGGTTGTCTCGTTACCGGTATCCTTGCTGCCGCCGGTATTTGCTTGTTCGCCGGTATCTGGTTGTTCGCCTGCATCTGTGTGTTTCTCTGCATTCGAACTCTGATCGGCGAAGATCTGAAGCTGTTCGAACGAGTTTCGCATATCCTCCATCTTCGCCTGCTCGGCGGAACCGAGCGTGCGCCCGGAGGGCTGTGTGTGCTCTTCGGCTGCATCACTTTCGTTCAGTGACTCCGGAGCCGGTTCCGCACCGCCGGATAGCAGGGTGAATTCGGAGTCCTCATCCTCAGATATTGCGAACTGCGCACGGTACTCCTCTAATCTCCGCTCGCTTTCGCGCTCCCAGAGCAATTCCTCTTCGAGCGTTGCGATGAAGTGCGGACCGATCTTTGCTTCGCGGCAAATTTCCTCTCGCGACAGTTTGCCCTCCTGCAGCAGTTCCATTGCCTTTGCTCTCCTATGGGCAAACTCATCGTGGACTTCCTCCGTAATCACACGAGACACCACCCCTGGATCCACCTTCAGTATCCTGGCGATAGCGCTCAAATTCTCGATCCCGTCTTCGAGATACATGCGTTTCGCCTTGCGTCTTTCTTTCTTGCGAGCATGCATTGGGATGCTATGCGCCTCCTCCGGCGAGTGCGCCGTTGAGCTGCTTGATCATTTCGCGGAGCCAGGTGCCGAGTCCGCCGTAGACCGCGCCCATGACGATGCCGATATCGCCGCCGGCGCCTGCATCCACCACGAGGGTGAGCACCATACCGAGCGCCGGGGCGAGCACGGGCAGCAGCCACTTGGGCAGGATGGGGATGAGCTGTTTGCCGAAATAAATCAGGATGGGAACAGCCGCGGTGATGGCAAGCGGAATAAGCTCCTGCCAGATGGTGGGCGCCTCAAGCGCTGCCGGGTCTGCGCCCTGCGCGAAGGCCAGCAATGGCGTTGCCGCCAGCGGCACGGCAAGCGCGGCGATGAGCATAGCGAATAGCATTCGAGATGTGTTCATGATGTACTCCCTGTTCATGAATATTGCGTGATATGTTGTGCGCGGATTACAAGTCTTTGAGAAGCCAGGCCGCTGCGGCGGAGCCGAGTCCGATCAGGAGGTCGGCCCACCAGGGGCGCGTATCCGCGACGCGCACGGTATCGGGCGGGAGGCTGAGATCGACGCTGCCGAAGCGCAGCGTAAAATCGTTGGCAGGGGGATAGCGGTATTCGATGAATGCCGTATCCCGGAAGGCGAGCGAATGGCGGCGGCTGCCGCTTCGCAGCATGGCGCTGCGGCGGAGCACCGTATCCGCCCGGGCGGCCAGCAGGGACCTATCCTCCGTGGTAGGCTGCGAAGATGCATCCCTGCCGGCGGCTGGGCGCAGACCCGCAAGTGCGCGGGCCTGCAGTGCGGCGATAGAGTCGGTGAGCGCGGCGATGATGGAATCATATGTACGGTTGCCGGATTGCCCGGTATTTATTGCGTGGGAGATGCTGCCGCTTCCCACCGCCACAAGCCGCACGGATTGTTTCGGGATGTAGACCGTATCCGGCCTGAGGAGCAGGGTATCGGTCCGTATAACGGTGATTGGCGCCGGCGCGTCGGATTCGCATCCCCTGAGCAGCATGAAGGCTGCCGCTCCTGTGAGTCCCGCCGTGACCAGCGCTATGACGAGTTGCTGTTTCATGGGCGCCCAATATAATGTCCGAAATGAGTATTCCCTCACCGGGCAGTGATTTTATTTGGGCGAAAGCATCCGCGCAGGCGGAAGTATAATAGAGGGGAGGGGGTGAAGAAATTGGGAATTGGGAATTGGGAATTGGGAAGCGGAGCCGCAGGCGTGTGCCTGAGCCTGCCGAAAGGTTTGAAGGGAAGAAATGAGGCGGGCGCGGGCAAATATGCTGTTGGTGCGAGCCGAAAATGCTTGGCACATCCCCTCCTGTTGGGAGGGGTGTCCCGTCGCGAAGAACTTCTTGCGACGGGGCGGGGTGGGCGCAAGTTACTCAACAGATGGTGCGATCAGAAAAGAGGGAGAGTCATTCGTAATGATATACTGGGGTCTTCTTCTTTTCTTCCCACCATTCAACGAGTTCGATGTTTATCGCAGTCCAATGAATCCATTTATCTCTATCACAACATTCCATAGGTACTTTATATCGAGAACGGATATAGGTGTCTCGATCGTCGGATACGGGATAGTTGTCATACGTATCATAGATAGTAATCACAAGAGAACTATCTTGGGTCTCGTGTGTTATCAAACTGGCTACAGAAACGTAGTATGCTTCTGGGGAAAGTGAACGTAGGCGTTTCAACGAGAGTACGCGCAGGGTGGAACTAATCTCAGGGTTTGTCACGATGCGAAAGTTATTGAAAACTAGGAAGTTTTCATACGACATGTCGATAAAGAATGGTGCATCATGGTAACATGACTTATACATGTAGAGATTATAAAAGCGATTCAATAGTTCTGTTGTTCTGTATACCTTGTCAAAACTCGGTTTCGAGTTTAGGCACCAATTTGTAAAGTTCCATGCCAGGAGTCTAAGCTCGTGACAATCCCATCTATAATAAAGAACTTCATGAAACCCAAAAAAAGGTCCGCTTTTGTAAGTTCGTTCAAACATCTCTATCAACTCATTGAACCAATAGTTATCATCTGTCGCTTTATAGATGGCGTATAATACGGGGATCAACTCTTCTTGCTTAAAAACTGAGACGCGTGAATCGGTGGCGTGTTGCTTCAATATACGATACTCGTACGAAAGATGATCCAGTATCGCTGTATTGCCTTTATGCTCCTTAATTAGATCTATGAAATCTCTGTGTACGAGATCATCATAGGTACGTTCAATTTTGAATGACTGTCTTACTAGATTCAACCGCTCAGAGATTCGTTCCTTAATGGCAGCGGTTGTAATTTCATTACCTACGCTGTCAGCTACTCTCTCTTTCTCCCGTATGATCTTGGCAAGCGAGTCTTTGGTGTGTTCGTATTCGTCAGCTAGGATGATCTTGCTCTTGTGGGCTTCTCTGTCAAGGCTGTCTGCTTTTGACGAGTATTCTGCTTCAAGCTGTTCTTCTTTCTCTTTAAAGCCGATGCGCATCTCATCGAGGTTGATGTAATCAGAATAAACGCCGATTGTAATGGATATTAGGACAGCCAGCGCCGACCAAAAACCTACGGTATGCGCGATAGGTTTTGTTCTTTCAAGAATCTCTGCTCTCTTGGCCAGATCATCAAGATTATCCGATTCAGGTAGGTCTCTTATGTACTTGCGGAGAGTGCTTCTTTTCATTCTATAGTACCGTGGTACTTTGTATCGAGATATTCAGATCCACATATTTTTGTAATGGAGGTGTGTCTAGTGCCTATTTGTTCAACCTAATGTCTTCTGGAAGCGTGTCACCTCACTTGAACGTTCGATACTCTGACAACATCTTCGCTGTTCTACTCGCGATTCGGCGTGAAAGGTTGCGAATCACGATCATCAATTCCTTGTTGTCATCAGTCTCAATATATCGAGAGAGGTCGATCCTAATTGCACGAAGTCTGTTGGAATGGACCTCTTCGTATGATGATTCATCACCGCAGATGAATAAGGTGTTCAACCTACCGGCAGGGAGGTTTTGGTATGCATTGATGGCCTTCTTAATTGTAGTGTGGTCAGCAATAGAGATGATAAAGAAGTTGTGTTCCGGCTGGTTGGCTGGTCCATTGAAGTTAAAATTGGCCAGGCTGTCGTAGTTTAATATGTCTATACTGTTGAAGGCAAAAGCCTCATCCTGCATTCTTGCAAGTCTTCTTTCTACACGGGCGTATAATTCAGTAAGGTGTGCATCTATACAGATGATGAAAAGATTGTCGATCATTATGTTATCGGTGCTTGACTTTGGGCCATGTTTTACCATGAATGAGATCGCCTCTTTTCTTGTGCCTGTTTCATTTAGCCATTTTATTCCAGGTACGGAAAAAAGGAGCTTTCGTAATTTTACATCTTCTATAAGTTTGGAATAATAGGAAGATGATTCAGGGTTCTCGTCTTGCAAGGTGGTTAGTTGCGTAGTGTCGGGGACTCCCTTTACGCTATTGTTGAGAGTGCAAAGCTTATCGCAAATGGAATCATTCCTGACAATATTCTTGTAAAAAGTATTCCATCCAAGCTCCAAAGCCCTTGTTATGGTGTATACATAGAGGTCATACTTTTGTCCAAGTTCAGAGCATATCTCTTTGTCAATCAATATGTTATTTATGAAGCGGACGACTTTTCTCGGATTGTCATCACTAACAAGTTCTATGATATTCGCAATATCATCTGCCTCACTTGGGCCAATATTGTTTGACTCATTCATAAGCGCTTTACTCAGATCAGGCATTTTTCCTAAGTGCGACGGGATTGAAAAGCCAAGTTGCACCATCTTATCGAGATAAGCCGCACCATCTAGATCACTTATGGCATATTCTTCTTGGAACTTGTATTTTAAATATCCCTCAATAACGGCACGATTAATACCCAAAACAAACAAAAAACCTTGTTGGGCAAGTACAAGTTTCATGCTTTCTAGCAATGCGATAGCCTTATCAGGAAGACATCTGTCAAGGTCGTCTATGAAGAGAACTATTCTAAGTTCTGAAGTGTTCACCTTGTTTAATCGTTCGAATGCGTTGTAGTACAGGCTTTTCTCTAGTAGAGGATCTTTTTTCAGGTCCTCGCTGCGGTCTATAACATCTTTCGCGGAAAATTGAAGAGCGCCTTTTGGCCCGCCAAGATGACCTCCAACCTCAATGCCTGCTGAGAATCCGTAGGCGATGGCACTAAGAGCGCTCATGATCTTTTTCCCCGAAGTTCTTACTCTCTCAGAGATGGAGTTGTTGCAGATATGCTGGTCAATTGATTTAATGATTGTGGCAATTAGTGGGATTATCGGATGCTTCTCTCTCTCGTATTGCCATGCATTAAACCAAACAGTTATCGAATCAGATTCCTGCCGTTCGGAGACGTTCTTTTTGATTAATCTCATAAGGCTGGTTTTGCCTGACCCCCAGTCCCCATATACTCCGATGACGAATGGTCCTTCGGTGCCGACGAGGACGTTACTAAAAACGTTTGCGTATTTTTCGAAGTTCAAACCATCAGATCGATGGTCCTCAAATTCTCCTATCGCATGATCCGATAATAGTTTTAGCTGTGACTTTTGTTTACTTCTGGATATTTTTCGCTTTGCCATGGTAGATTCGAGATCGTAAGTGGATGTGCTATACGAAGAACCAAATGTGATCCTGTAGAAGTTACCGGCGGGCGTATTTCAGAGTGTCTCGACCGGTAATCTATTCAAGATACTGAGTCCTTCACCAATATAGAGAACTGAGACCCTATATCTGTGACACCTGCCCGAAGAAAAAGTTTTGGGCTGCCAGACGGGAGGGCATGGCGCATTTTGCAACCTCACTCCCCCGTGTTATCCTTGAGGATGGCGGTGGGGCCGTGGGTGCGGACGGCGTCTATGCCGCTATCGCGCTCGGATTCGGTATCGTAGAGTTCGCTTGTACCGAGGATGCGCCCGTTTACGGTTTTGAGCATGAAGATGGGGTGGTTGGTCGTTGTGGTAAACCGCTCGTAGCGCGAGGCGTAGGGTGCGTTATCCGCCGCGGATTTGATGCCCTCCACTGCATCGTGCTTGTTATCGAAGCGCGGGCTTGTGAGGATGATCTCGCTGTTCCCGGCTTTGAGCGTGAAGTAATACTGTCCGTTTCTCGACTTCCGCAAATCCCATTTGGCAGCCATCGGCCACTCCATCTGGTTGGACATTCCGCGACATCAGGATACCAATATCCTCTATATGTATAGAGAACTGAGACCCTATATCTGTGACACCTGCCTGAAGAAAAAGTTTTGCCCTCCCAACGGGAGGGCATGTCGCACGTGCCGGGAATTTCAACTACTTGTGAACATTCTGAAATCCGTATCTTCCAGCACCACTGTACATTGTACAATACTGAAAGCCGGTCGTAAAAAATACGTAATACCGTAATATGCCAAGAGTCGAAGTTAAAGTAACACTTGAAGAGATGATCGACGCCTTGATCTATGGTGAACTCAATGCTGTTGTTCATTCAAATAGCGCTAGATTCTTGTCATTCAACCTTCTAGCGGATGCGATCGAATTCCTCGGAGCATGTATTGACGACGATCATCCTTTTGATGCCACAGGAAGATCTGGGGCACGTGTCTGCAAAGCATTGGTTGAACTGTTCACATTTGATGATCGGTACAAAAAAAACCGGGACAGCATTCGAGATGGACTACGGAATTCGATGGCACATCAGATGCGCCCGTCAAAGGAGATTGGTTTTGTAACTCAGTGGGATTCGCCCAACGCCAAGCTTTCACATTTGAGAATTGATGAAGGCTCCGGGAGGTTGATACTTGTGCGCGAATCATTGTACGATGATATCCGGAAGGCAACCTATATCATGAAACACCGACTTCGCAAAGGTGGACACACACATAAACTTGATGAACCTTTTAGGACGATGTACAAAAATGTACCTCTTCAGGACAAGTAGAATTGCTGTGATCTGCCAGGATGGTGGCGGGATTTTGGAACCGTAAAGTTGGATGCGATATGAACAAGAAGAAAACGTTTCGTGACGTCGCGGCGGAGGTACCGGAGCATATCAAGAGGCTGGTTCGCCTGCAATACAATATCGCTTTGCGCATGAGAGCGATGGTGGAACAAAGCGGTAAGACGCAGAAGGAAATAGCCAGAGATATCGGCATGTCCGAATCGCAGTTGAGCGATATCTTGAGCGGGGAGGTAAACATGACGATGAAAACGATAGCGCGATTTGAGGCGTACTTCGATGAGGAGATCATAGGGATTTCAGCCCCGAAAAAAACGTCGCGAAGCCGCAGCAGCTCAATAAAGAGCAAGACGGCCGTGTAAGAAAGCTGGCGCGTCCTGGAATTGGACTGATTGTGCCCACCCTCCCGACGGGAGGGCTTGCTCCTCACATCCCTGAGCCGTTGAGGAGTGATTCCAGCAGATACTTGCGGAAGGCGTGCACGGCTTCGGCGCGGCGCTATGGTTATTCCCGGGCTGGCTCTGCCCGCCATGCACGTGGGGCGCGCAGCCCCATAGGGATGCCTGCGGCAAGATTCCGGCTCTTCAGTCACTTCGTGACCTTGTCCCCCATAGGGACAGGCGGAATGAGGAGACGGGTTGAACCTTTTCCCCCTGCGCAGGGGGAATCCCGTCGCTAAATAAAAATTCTCGCGACGGGAAGGGGGTGCAGCGCGGACACTCGCAGGCTCAGGGCAGGCGGGAGGGCATGCTCCTCACATCCCTGAGCCGTTGAGGAGGGATTCCAGCAGGTACTTGCGGAAGGCGTGCACGGCTTCGGCTCGGCGCTCGTCGAGTTCGAACCGGGCCCGCTGCACCTCGCGCTGATACTTATCCAACGCGCTATCGATCTCGAACTCCATCCGGTTGAACTCCTGCTCGTACTTCGCGCGTACCTCCTCGGGCAGATCGTCCCAGTCCGGCTTGCCTCCGTAGAACTCTATCAGCTTGTACTCCTCGCTCGCCGAGCCCGGAACATCCACCATCCCGTAGCCCATGTCGGTAGACCAAAGATGCGGGTGCGTGCTGGGCAGCTCTATCCGCTCGGTTTTCTGATCAAAGTATTCCTCGATCTCCAGTCCGTACTTCTCCAACTGCTTCAGCGCGGCAGGGGGCGGCATCTTGCCTTTGCTCAGGTACTCGGAGAAGTAGTTCTGCGATTTCCCGACGGCGTAACTCATCTGCCGCAAGGATCCGAACTCGATGAGCGCGAATTCCTTCAGCTTTTCGATACGTTGTTCATTGTTCATAATCGTTCACCCGAACAAAAATACACGGCATGATTTGCATGTAGACAAATGACTAACTATATTGGCTTCCCGTTCTTGATAACGGCGCATGAAAAGCGCAGGAACGGATTCGGCAGAAAGTGAATGCATCGCGGGGGTGAGTCCCCGCACACGGAGCCGAACGTCATTATTGTGCAGAAAAGGTAATATTTGTTCGCATTAAAAACAAGCGTTATGACGATGAAATCCAGAAATCGAGCCGGCTTGCATGCCGGCACCATAGCAGAGCCTTGCTCCTCTCTTCGCCGTGCCGGCCGCGGTCCCGCCCCGACGGCAATACTCACGACAGCAAAACCCGCCTTGCACCCTCCAACCGCCGCGGCACGTATCCGCCCAGGGAGAGTGGATAACCGGCGGAGAGGGGAGCGACGTTTATGAGCAGGAAGATGTACACGATAACTCCCACGCCGAAAGTGGGCGAGGCGCCGTACGAGGTGATCAGCGCGGCGATCAAGATGAAGGGCACGAGCGTGCTCGAGATTGCCAGGGATGTGGGCTATTCGAAATCCACCGTGCAGAAAGCCCTGGAAGGCGGCCGCTATAACGCGCGGATTGCCGAGCATGTGAATGCGCTCCTCATGGATCTGCCGGATTCCTACGAGGTAGATGAGGAGTTCGAGCCGCCCGCCGAGGAGGCGTATTCGTACGAATCGCGCAAGCAGTGCGGGGTGACGTACTTCCGCTGCCCGATCTGCCGCGAGCGCTGGTGGCGTACCATAGCCGCCGTGGAAGCCTGCTGCAAAGCTGGCGAGTGAGAAGAAATTGGAAAGTGGAAAGTGGAAAGTGGAAAGTGGAAATTGGAAAGTGGGAATTGGAAAGGGGAAAGGGGAAATTGTAAAGTGGAAAGTGGAAATTGGAAATTGGAAATGGCTGTCCGTGCCTGAAATAGGTTGACACAGTTTTGTGCATAATTCAGGTGTCCCCATGAAGAAAAACCGTTCATTTCCTGCCCAGATCCCGTCGCGACAAATAAAAGGCGACGGGAGAACGGGGTCACCCC
>PABJ01000101.1 GCA_002699105.1 Ectothiorhodospiraceae bacterium
CGCAATGGAGTGTTTCCGGCAAGCGCAGATGTTCAACACAGATGGAGGGTATGCACTCGTGGCGATGGCGAGCGATCTCCTGAACACACCGCCGGAAGTGGAGTTTGCACTGGCAATGATGAGCAAACACCCCGAACGCCCATCCTTGAAGGAGCACTTTGCGGCTGCCGCCAGAGGAGCCGACGGCTTACTCCAGCGGAACCTGAAAGATCATTTCAGCGGCGAGGAGTATGCGCACTTGAAGTGAAGTCCCTCCCGGCGCTATCAACAACGGACGCGGTCGCCGCGTCCGTTTTCTTTTTGAAGAAATTCTAATCCGCGTAACATGAGCGGATGATTCGATATCCCTCCAACCCGTATATTTGTTACGAAGCTTTATCACCGTACCTGCGAGGATTATTTCGTGCCTGAAAATACGCACCTGCCGACTGAAGGAAACGAATACGAATCAGAACGACCTACCGCCGAAGAAGCCGGGCTTACCGCCGGCATTTGGCGGGGTCCCCTCATGGGGCTCCTGCTCGTTCTCGGAGGCGCCCTCATCATCGTCATTGCGTTAACGTTCTTTCAATCGAGTTTGCCGACGACCACGCTCCAACCGAAGTTTGGTTTCGTGTATCTGGATGAGGAAATCGTCGCTTCCGAAGAGCTGCTTTCCAGAGGGAACGTCGTCGAGGTTGCGGTCGGCTCCGGAGCGGATATCATTTTCGGATCGGATACGATCCGGATTGAAGAAGAATCCCGAATAACGGTACTCTCCGATGGGTTTAGAATCGAAGAAGGTTCGGTGATCTATATCGGCCCCCTCGGGGCGAACGTCGTCACAAAGGGCGACGAGATTCGAGTCGGAGAAACCGACTAGATCACGAATTTCCAGCCCGCGGTAATCGTGTACCGGTAATAGATTTTCTCATCCAGCTTTTCGTTCTCCGTCTCCTCCGGATGACTGAGGATATACGATCCCTTCAGCAGCAAAAAGCTGTTCTTCCCGATCGCCCACTCTGTCTTCACTGCCGGGCCGAAGACATCTATCTCGGTCTGGTCGTGGCCGTAATTCGCGAGGCCTATAAACACCGTGCTTCCATCGTCTCTCACCCTGAATCGCACCCCTGCATCGTAAAAGCCAATTGATCCGACCGGAACATGGGAAAGAATATCCGCCGAGATGGCGAACACTCGCTCATCGCCTCCCCAAATCCGCCATGTTACCCAGCCGGGCATGAAGAATGTCGCACCGTCGGGCCTTGTCTTGTTCCCTATCTCGAACCCGCCGATACCCGGCCAGGTAAACCCGATGTATGGGAATAGATAGAAGGAACCGTCATCGAGATCGACGGAAGTACGCAAAGCGATGGTGAAGTTATCGTAGACGAGAAATTTCCCCATGAAACCGAACATCTGCCTGTCGTCCAGCACGGTGAAAGCAGACTCGAAAATGAATTCGTTGATTTTCACCGGCGAATCATCCTCATCGGATGGTTGCACCGGATAAGGAGTATACTCCACCCCCCGCTCTTGCCATTGTGAATGCGCGGGAGTAATAGCTAATAGGATCAGGGTTAAAAGCGCTGCTAGTTTCTTCATGCTGGTATACTTGTTTCTCTCTACTGGAAAACGCCAGAGTGTAAGGAACTCAACTACTTCAAATTACCAAATTTGGAGGCTCGAATTCATAATAATGTATTACCAGATATCAGATTCCTATCCTCGCTGAAATAACTGGTCTAATGCATCTGTTCTTGCGGTTTGATTAAGCACTCATACACATGCATTGCATAAAAAAAGGACACGGCTGGCCGTGTCCTGAGAGTCGCGAATACGTATGTGCTTATTTTCCCGAAGGCGATGCACCTGCGAGTATTAACGCTTGCAGTGGGCTCCCGGGCGGGATCAGATCGCCAATTGCACCGTAAGGCACGACGAATTCCGTCGGGCCGCCTGCATAGGCCGTAATCTCGTAGTTATTGAAGAAGAAGTTTATCCCCTCCTCCGTGAACGTATAGTTCTCGTTGAGTTTGAATATCCCGCCCTCGAACCAGAATCCTCTACGCTCCAGACTTTCATCGGGTTCCAATCCCCTCGCCGTGCGGAAATACTTCTCTGCAATCCTTGTCAGCTCCGGTAGATGCCCTGGGACGAGAACGTCATCCAGGGTAACCTCGGTCAGCTCAGGTACGCGGATGCTGTACAGCGAGCTGAAGTAGTTCGGGTGAGCGCCGCCAGTGTATGTATTGTCGTGGATTCTGACAGCCAGGAAGCCGTCTTGGTTCAGCAGGATATCAACATCGCGATCGATGTACCAGGGCATCGAGTGATCAGGGTATGCTTTCTTTGCTTCGAGGTACTCGTTCATCCACCCGTCGACGAGTTCTTCAATCGTCGTAAATGATGAATCGGGATCCATTGTGGATACGAGTTTTACCTGCATCCATGCATTCAGCGAATCGGCATCGACGGTACGCCCTTCAGATGTGAACACCGGATAGTCCACGGTAATGTTCGTGCAGTTGTAGCCGTAGCGGCTCGTATCCGGTACGCAGCCGGGTTCGATGGATTCGATCCTGGAATACGTGTATGCTACCGTATCTACTGCATGAGGTGCGCCATCAGCCGCGTGCCCGGGGCTTGCATGCTGACATGCCGCCGTGCTTACGAGCAGCATGCAGCACACAAATCCCGTGAGAAGATGTATCTGCATAGAGTTATGCAGCTTTCTCGTTTATCACATGTACATCGGCCTGTGGATACGGAATGTTGAAGCCTTCGGAATCGAGGCGAAGCTTGATGCGCTCGAGCAGATCGAACCGTGTCGGCCAGTAATCACTGCCCTTTACCCACGGACGGAAGGCGAAGTTCACGCTGCTATCGGCAAGTTCAAGGACGCCAACCAGCGGCGCTGGATCCTCGAGGCAGCGCGGTTCGTTCTTGATGATGTCCATCAACACCTCGCGCACGCGTGGTAAGTCGTCGTCGTATCCCACACCGACAACCAGGTCCAGGCGGCGAATCTCTTTCGCAGAGTAGTTGTTGATCGTCCCGCCGAGCACCTGCGCATTCGGAATCGTGATCTCCACATTATCCGGGCTCTTCAGACGGGTGGTAAAGATTTGAATCTCTTCCACCGTCCCGGAAGTACCGCCTGCTTCCACATAGTCGCCAGCCTTGAACGGCTTGAACGAGATCAGCAGGAACCCTGCCGCGAAGTTCGCAAGCGAGCCCTGAAGCGCCAAGCCGATTGCCAAACCTGCGGCACCGACGATCGCCACGAACGATGTGGTCTCGACGCCTACTCGGCTTAACGCCGCCAATATGACGAAGATGATAAGTGCGACGTAGACGATGCTCGTAACGAAGCCGATAAGCGCATTATCCATCTCGCGCTTCTTCAGCATCGATCCGACGCCGCCTTTGATCGCCTTGGCAACAATGAAGCCAAGTATAAGAATAACAAGTGCATAGACGATATTCAGTCCATGCAGCGCAACGAGGTCGTTCGCCTGCTTAAGAATAGCATCGAAGTTCATATTCTCACTCCTGTGTTGTACCGGTTCTTGAGTTTTATCCTATGGATCGACTACCCGTAGATGCTGACTGTCATAGATATACGAATAATTCCGTAATGGGGCAAAACAGGTTGCAGATATGCACGCTGTTGTCCTATCTTTGCATAAGAGTCATCACTCTTGTTCTACAGTTTTGGATATGGATAGCTCCTTGAAGAATGCGCGAAGAAATGCGTTTCCAAGGGGAAACTATTAAATCGTTTGATCGGTTTAAAATCTTGGTTCTCTTGACGATGAACGAAGTTTAAAAGAGCCTTATTCATTAGAGCGTATTTACATTATCCATATCTAACTGGCAGGTGATGAAAACAATTCTTTCGTATGCGCTGCTCGCAGTCTTGATCTGCGCAGCAACCTCCCCACTCCATGCTCAAGACCAACGGAATGAGCAAGACTCCGATAATCACGCGATTTCCGGAGATTTCGGCATCGGTATCATTGGCGCACTCCATCAATTCACTGGCGATGTACAGGACAAATCAGGTGGGTTCTTTGAAGGTGCAGAGAATCCACTCGGTTTCGGTGGTAACTTGTTTGCCAAATATCGCGTTGGTGAACTTGATCCCTTTGGCTCGCTGCACTTTTTCGGGCGTGTTGGATATCATCCACAGAAAGGTGAATTCCAAAATGCTCAAGGAAGGCAGTTCGACTTTGAGAACAACATCCTTCAGTTCAGTGTAGGCGCTCAGGTCGAGTTGTTCCCTGAGTCAAGAATCCGTCCATTCGGTAAGCTTGGCATCGGGCTTATCATGAGCGATCCGACCATCAAGGCTAGTCCGTACTATGTAAACCGCGCCGAGTTCCATACCGGCGAAAGTGAAGTTACCGGCTCGATCCCGGGTTCTGTTGGTTTTCTCTTCACCGTTGCTGAGAACATCGATATCGTCGCCGAATTTGAGAAGACACTGGTTTTCTCAGATAATCTTGACGGATGGGAATCTGAAGTGAACGACAACTGGCAAAGCTTTGGACTTGGAGTTGTTATCTACTTCGGCGGTGATGACGAAGAAGAACCAGCACCACCCCCACCCCCGCCGGCACCGGTCGACACCGATACAGATGACGACGGCCTGGAAGACGAGAGCGAGAGGACGGTTCACAAAACCGATCCGACAAATAAAGACACGGATGGCGATAGGTTGATTGACGGAGACGAAGTGAATCAATACTCAACCGATCCGTTGAACAAAGACACCGATAACGACGCACTGCAGGACGGTGCCGAGGTGCTCACGCACAAAACAAACCCGCTCAACAAAGACACCGACGGTGATGGATGCTCGGATGGTGATGAAGTCAATAACATGAAGACCAACCCGCTTGTTGCCGATACGGATGGTGACGGACTGAACGATTGTGAAGAACGCGACCAGTACCGGACAAACCCGCTTGTACAGGATACCGACGGCGATGGCGCACTCGATGGAAGAGAGATCGAAGTCGGCACTGACCCGCTCGTGGCGGACGTGCTGAAGCTTGACGACAATGCCGACATCACTCTTGAAGGCATCAATTTCAAGACTGCATCAGCAGAGATCCTACCGGAATCAGAAACCATCCTCACGCAGGCATATAATACACTTCGTGTGAATGCCGATCTTCGGGTCGAGATTCAGGGGCACACCGATGACCGGGGGAATGATTCGTATAATCAGCAGCTCAGTGAACGCCGAGCGAACTCAGTAAGAACCTGGTTCGTTGAGAAAGGCATCGATGGAGCCAGGCTCACCGCAGTGGGTATGGGTGAAAGCCAGCCGATGGTGGACAACAATACCGCCGAGAACAGAGCCAGGAACCGGCGTATCCAGTTCAGAGTGGTGAAGTAAAACGACATCATACCACTACACTTCGGCGAGTCCACTACTGGACTCGCCTTTTTTTTCTAGCAGGTCCCTGAGGGGCCTGCTTTTTTATATATACCCCCTGTTATCGGGCCTGCAATATTGACCTACATTTAAGAGTCCGCTCGTCCTATTAAGAAATAATATTACGGAACCCGCAAAAAGTATTGACTTTTACGGAATTTAGAATATCTTGTTGGTGTGCATGAGTTGCCTCCGAGCGGTCCGAGCTTGCTCGTGATTCTCTGTGGATTCAATTTCTACTATTTGGAGGTCTATCATGTTAACACGCACCACCCTGCTGCTCGCCATCCTTATTGGCGCCCTTACCCTTCCGTTCTCAGCTTTTTCTCAAACAGACATCACTCTTAAGCGAGTTCTGAATAACTGGCCGACTATTGAGCTCTACTTCACAGCAGTCTGCGACGGCAACCCGCAGTACGTATTTGATAAGGATCAAAATTTTGTCGTCAAAGAGAACGGTGCTGAAATACCCGAGTTCACGTTGTGGTGTCCGGATGTAGATGAAGCCTGCCCGCGTTCTGTCGCATTGGTGTTCGATGCAAGCGGTTCGATGTCAGGGCCAGGTATCGAAGGAGCGAAAGACGCTGCGCACAGATTTGTAGAGCTTATGGACAGTACCCGAGATGAAGCGGCGATCATTTGGTATAATTCCTCCGTGACAGTCGAACAAGAAGTCACCAGTTCAAAGCAGTTACTCGATGCAGCAATTGACCGCATCCCAACCTCCGGCGGCACGGCAATCTATGATGGAGCGTACGAAGGCGTTCGAGAACTGATATCAAATGGGACCACAAGCTGCAAAGCGGTGATAGCTGTAACAGATGGCGCAGATAACGCCTCCAATCGCACTCCGCCTGAAGTCATTGCACTCGCAAATAGAAATAACATTCGCGTCTTCACTGTTGGGCTCGGAAACCAGGTCCAGGACGCACAGCTTCAGACGATTGCCGACCTTACCGGCGGGAGATACTATCAAGCACAAAGCCCGGATGTATTGACATCGATCTATGAGGAAATCTCTACCATCGTCGAGAAGGGGTACCTCGAATGCGTTATTACGTACCAGGCAACATGTAAAGACGGCGGTATCAGGAATGTGGAACTGACTCTGAAGGACTTTTGCAGCGGTATCGATACCGACTCGAAAACCTACCGCGCACCCAAGGACACCTCCACATACAGTCCGCTCGTGATGGACATGCCGGATCTTGAGGTGCTTGGCGGCACGGAACACCTCATCCCAATCGAACTTGTCACTCCCATCACCCCGGAAAACTTTTTCTTCTCCGGGACGTTCTTCTTGAACTGTCCGCCGCAACTTCTTGAAGTGCTAGAAGTGACGAACCCGCAGGGTACGATTCTCGCAGGCCAGCAACTCGTTGTGAAGAACGTCCAACCCGGCACCTATGAATTTCGGTACGAAAACACCGTACGGTATGCCGGCAATAGCGATCCTATCGCCTTCGTCCGCGTGAAAACCTTCCCCGTAGCCGACACCACCGAGGCACCGCTTACAGTCACATGGATATTCGACGGCGGCTGTTTCAGACCAGAACCGCAACCAGCCGAATTCACGTTAATTCCCCCGGCTACCCGTGTGCCTGTTGTTATTGACGGCGACCTTGAAATATGCGACGGCGACTCTGTGCGATTGAGCGCCCAACCCGGCCTCAGTAATGTGAAATGGTCAACAGGCCGTAATACCGTGGCGATACACGTAAAGGTACCGGGTACCTACTACTACATTGCTGAAGACGGCAACAGCAACCCGGTTGTTTCTGAGGAAATCGATGTCGTTGTGTATCCGGCTCCCGAGAAACCGCAGGTGTTCCAGCGCGGGGATTCTCTGTACTGCAGCATTCAGGCAACGGCGTACCAATGGTATTTCAACGGCAGCACTATCCCGGGTGCGACGCAGAGCTACCACATTCCGCTGAACGACGGGATGTATTCGGTCGAGGTATTCAACGACGACGGCTGCTCGAACCTCTCTGATGAACTTGCGGCAGTTGCAGTCGGAATCGATGAGCTCACTGCAACCGATCCCGGTTTCGAAGTCTACCCCTCCCCGACAGATGGGTGGGTGACGGTCCAATTGAACCGCTATCCCGGTAACGCTGAGATCGTCATTATCAATACACTTGGGAAGGTCGTTTCATCCAGGGTAATCGATACGGATCCATCGAGGTCTCAGCATACATTCAACCTGAACGGATCACCGCCGGGTGTATACTTCTTCATACTTCGAGCGAAAGGGGTGGTTCTTTCCGAAAACATTCTTCTACGATAGGTGCGTATATGAACAAATATTACTTGACTCCAGCTTTCGCATTGCTTCTCGTTCTCTCCATAATGAGCAACGATATGGCCGGACAGGGTTCAGGTACGCAAGTTGAATGTGATTATTATCCGTTCGCGTTTATAAAACACACTACAGTGTATTGGTCCTTGGGTCTTTCAGTAGATGGTGTGCCCGGTGTACCCGACGATATTGATCTTATTCTCACAGAGGATGATGTTATAATTGATAACTGGGATTACTGGACACCCATGAGTCCGTCCCCTGTTCCATCCAGCACGGTGCTGCTTATCGAAGCAAGTACCCAAATGCCCGATTCGATTTTCGATGCTACTATTGCACATCTGCATACACTTGTTGATAGCATCACCGGTCCTGAGCAGCTAGTGAGTATCGTGAGTTATAATTCTGTTGTTACAGAGCATCTGGATTTCACGAATAATCGCACGGCTCTGCACAATGCTATCGACGATATCACCCGCTCCTCTGGCTGCAAACTCTATGAGGCTGGAGTATTAGCCTACAACAAAGCAACAGAAACAGCAAGTCTTTGTCCCGCAATCGTACATGTACTTTATTCAGGTGATGATGGCACATCCACTACTGACTATAGTGCTTATGTAAAATTACTTCATTGCGACTATTTACTTGAGCAAATATTTTTCAGTATAGATCGCATAGACGATACGAACAAAGGAAATCACCGGCTACATGGGATAAGATTCACACAAAATCTAACCGAATATGAATCAACCATGCTTGATGCGATCGAAATCATCAGGCAGGGGAAGAATTATTCTTTCCTAAGGTATACCCCATATTGCATGGATGGTACAGTGCGAAGAGTCCGGCTCTATGAGAAGGATACAAGCAACGAGAATAAAATCGTCACCGGGTTCCTCGGACTTCCTATGATGCCATCAGTATCAGGCAATGTTGCGATTGCAGCTTCTTCCATATACACCTCTAATAAAGATTCGTCGGTTATAGTACCACTTCACTTGGAACATAATGGCCCACCTACGAACGGCCTAAAGAACGTCTCCTTCCAACTCTCCTGGGATTCTCAATTATTGGAGTTTCATGGGATAGTTGATTCGAGCGGGACCCTTCTTCATTCCTCTGATATAGAGATCATTTCGCATTCCTATGGACGCATCCAGTTCAACGTACTACCTTCAATCCAGCTCTCGGGAAATACAGTTGTGTGCTACCTGGAGTTCGACCCAGTCGATAATGATGATCATGATACCGGTTTTCTCGAGATCGATAATTTTGACCTCAGTCCCTGCTTGAGTGTTCATTTACGTCCCGGATTAATATATGTAGGTAAAACACCGGGGGAGTTCACTTTACCTCTATTTCTCACAGGTGATACGAGTATTTGCGAAGGCAGTACTTCACTCCTTCATGCTGTTGATGGGCTTTCACAATATGTATGGTCGACCGGCGAGGTTGGTAAGACAATTACTGTTACAACTTCCGGTGAGTACTGGTATAAAGCGGTCAACGAAGGCGGTCAGACCCTCAATTCCGATACAGTGCATATCACTGTTCATCCTCTCCCGACGCCAAATATAAACCCAAGCGGCCCGCTTACTCTCTGCTACCGCGACCCCCTCATGCTCGAGACATTCGAGGAATATTCTTCGTACAAATGGTCGAACGGAGATACATCGAAACAGATTCTCGTCACTGAACCAGGCGAATACTGGGTAGACACTGAAACAGCGCTCGGATGCATTGGCAGGTCAGACACGGTCACCGTTGTATTAAGTGATCCGCCGGATGTTACTATATCCGGCCCCAGACTTGCATGCAGAGAGATGGAAACGATTTACCGCACAGCAACCCCTTCAATTCAATTTGTCGAGTGGACGGTAAATGGCGGGAGAATCATTGGCGAAAACAATAACGAATCCGTTGTTGTGGTCTGGGATGCACCGTTTGGGTCCTTACGTGTCCAGGGAACGGAAGGTCTCTGCACCCAAACAGATACGTTCACTGTGACTACAACGTCAATTCCGCACGAACTGACAGGTGAATCGAGCTCTTGTGTCGGAATAGATGAAGTGTACGCCGTTACTCCTGCAAGCTCTATCGACTACTATCGGTGGGAAATATTCGGTGGGATCATTCAAGGTCCTGACGATGGGCCGGCTGTTACCGTCCGATGGAACAAAGGGAATGGCTTGATTCGCAGCATCATTGGCAATGAAATCTGTGAACTTGATGATACAATCTTCGTCCATACAGATGAGCTTGATTTAGCTATCATCGGCGACCGTTCCCCCTGCCCGGATGAAGTCTATTCGTATCTCGCCGATAAGACGAGCGATGTGCCCATCGTGTGGAGCATTGCAGGCGGACGGATCGTCGGAGGAGATACAGGCGACACCGTACGCACCGAATGGTTCGGAGACACAGGAAGGCTTATAGCCGCAGGTGTGGTGGGCAAATGCGTCACACGCGATACCATTCATGTAAACATCCTACCGATTTCAACGCCTATCGTTACGTTGTTCGGCGGGAGCACTATTTGCGATGGCGATTCCGTCTTGTTACGCGCGCAGGAAGGATTTTCTTCCTACCTGTGGAACACCGGCCACACTTCACGGACACTTGAAGTATCGAAATCAGGTAAATACTATGTCGTGGTGGGCAATGGAAACGGCTGCTTCAGTCAATCGGACGAAATTACGATCACCGTCCTTCCGGCTCCCGAAAAGCCGCAGGTGCTCCAGCGCGGAGATTCTCTGTACTGCAGCATTGAGGCGGCGGCGTATCAATGGTATTTCAACGGCAACAGCATTCCGGGTGCGACGCAGGACTATCACATTCCGCTAACCGACGGGATGTATTCTGTCGAAGTATTTAACGTCGACGGCTGCACAAACATCTCGGATGTAGTGGCGGCAGTTGCAGTCGAAATCGATGAGCTCACAGCAACCGACCTCGGTTTCGAGGTCTACCCCTCCCCCACGGATGGGTGGGTGACGGTATCTGTAACCGATCACAGCAGATCGGGTCTACTAACCGTGACCAATGCTCTTGGGCAGGAGATCTATACCCAACGGATCACACCAACATTTTCAAATAACAGTATTACTATCGATCTAAGTACCGCAGTACCGGGTGTTTATCTGGTGAGTTTTCGTACTCATTCCCGGTGGTATTCACGCAAGCTGCTGGTTCAATAATGTACACATGGTAGCACGCATGTTATCGTGCTGGAGGCACTATTACTATGAAACACAACAATTCATTCGCACTGGCATCGCTTTGCATACTCCTTTGCTTTGCGTTTATCGGAGAGACCGTCAATGCACAGCCGGTCCTGAACCTGAAGCGCCTGACAAATAATTGGCCGACGATCGAGTTGTATTTCGATGTCACCTGTAATGGTACACAAGTATTCAATGTATCCGAAGGTGATTTCCAGCTCTACGAGGATGGGAAACAAATAAATGGTTTCACTCTCTGGTGCCCGGATCCCCACCAACGCTGTGCAATATCTGTCTCGCTGGTATTCGACGCGAGCGGTTCGATGGGCGGCGCTGGTAACTCCGGAGCAAAAGCTGCCGGACATGGGTTGATAAACCTGATGGATGGTATACAGGATGAGGCTGCGATCATTTGGTTTCATAGCTCCGTAAACATTGAACTGAGCATGACGACGAACCTTATGTCTTTGCATAATGCAGTCGATGCATTGCCGGCATCTGGAGCCACCGCTGTTTGGGACGGAATCTACGCCGGAATAACAGAGCTCGTTTCAAGTGGGTCTAATCCATGCCGGGCAGTGATAGCATTGACTGATGGAGGCGATAACAGTTCCTTCCGCACTCCGGCAGAGATTATCGCTCTTGCACTTCGCAACAGGTTGAAAGTGTTTACCATCGGTTTGGGAAATGGCGTCCAGGATGCACAACTTAAGGCAATTGCCGATCAGACGGGCGGTAAATTCTACAAAACGCCCAGCCCGGACGAGCTTGTGAATGTCTACGCGGAGATATTCGATCTTCTCCAGAAACAATTCCTTGAGTGCGTTATCACATACGAGGCGAAGTGCCCGGACGGAACAGACCGTATTGTCGAACTTGAGTTGCCGAATTTCTGCAGTGGATCGGATTCCGATATCGGTTCTTTCCAGGCACCAGACGAACCCGGCTCCTTTCAAGCTCTGGATATTATCGTCAAAGAC
>PABJ01000102.1 GCA_002699105.1 Ectothiorhodospiraceae bacterium
GATCCCTGGAGCATCATGGGCAACCAACCGAAACCTGGCTGGAAGATCCTCATGGTGGTGCCTGGATTGTTCGGATTTCCTGGTGTTGTGCTTGCGCAATCCCTCATTGCTGCACTGACCGTCGTCGCGACCTACTATTTAGGCAAAGCTCTCAAGCTCAAGAATGCGTCCATTGGTGCCTTGTTCCTGGCGGTTCAGCCGCTTTTTCTCCAGCTTTCATTCCGTGCTTACAGCGAGATAACCGCTGGTCTCTTCGTCGTCCTCATGATCTTATTCTACGTGAAGGAACAGTACATCCTCGCGGCTATCACGTCTTCCTATATATTCTCCATTCGCCAGGAATTTGCGCTGGTCAGCCTGGCATTAGGGGTCCTCTTCCTGATGAAGAAGAGGTACATTCCGTTTGTTCTATTAGGATGGACGCCTGTTGTGCTTGCGCTCATCGGCTGGATGCATACCGGCAATCCCATGTGGCTCATAGAGGACATGCGCAGGATCGGACTCGAAGTGACCGTACCGCACAAGCCGTTCTGGCATTACTTCGAAACATACATCTACATGGTTGGTCCGTTCATACTGGGGTTGTTCCTCGTAGGCTATTGGGCTTTCCTGACACCGACATCACACATAAAGGAGAACCTCAAGAAGGAAGGCTTTCTCTTTTTCACATTCACAATTATGTGGGCCTGGTCTGTCATTTCCGCCTGGGATGTGCCTGATTTCGGAGCTAATCCCGGTCACTGGCGCTACCTGCTTTCGATAGCGCCCCTGACTGCTATCTACGCGGCAAAGGGCATGAACATCGTGTTCAACAAGGAGCGTGCACAGTACGTTGGAGTGGTACTGGCGGCGTACGTGCTGATCGTCCTGGTCTTCTTATCCAGAGAGACGAACGGCTTAACCCTGCTTGATGAGGCCTCGTATACAAACTTCATCATGAGCCTCGCACTGCTCGCCATCGTTGCTGCGTTCATATATCTTCGTGCGATTCCGGCGAAGGCATTTGTCACTGTAATCGCGATAGCAACTGTGGCATTTACGTTGTATGCAGAGGAACCGAGAAAACTGGATACTGAGGCCAGCACCGTCAAACAGGCCTCAGAATGGTACATGGAACAGCCCGAACTGCACGATAGACCGCTGTACGGGAACCACGCGCTGTTCAGGTACTTCGCCGATATCGACATCACTGACAAGGCCAGGGACCACGTTATGGCGCTCGAAACTCTTGAAGATGCGCCGAAGGGAGCGATAGTTGTCTGGGACAGCCATTATGGGAACAGCCAGTTCGGCGGGGATGTGCCGATGGAGTTTTTCCAGGAGAATCCAGACTACGAGCTTTTGCATCAAATAATTAGTTCGGATCAAACCTTCGGAATACTTATATTCGAGAAGATAAACGAATGACTTACGGGCATTCTATGAAGCAATACTTGAGCTGAAACAGTCCCGGTTGCAAATTCGTTATTCTACATGGAGTTCGCGTTTGCGATTTCATGAATTCTCGGATAATTTTTACCAAGCGGAATTCGCACGGTCTACGCATACAGTGTAGAACCGGGTAGCCATATGTAGAAGAACAGTTGATAAGATAGGTGTATGAGATACAGGGTAGCGAAGAGTATGACAAAACGGCCGGTCTTCACAGCGTCTGTCGTTGCAGTCCTCCTTCTAGGAGCATGTTCTTCCCAGCGTGAGGCAATCAAAGAGACGACACCCGCGCCGCGGGTATACGTGGAACAAGAACGTCCACTTTATACTTCTCCAGAGCCGATCATTCCCCGCCCGGAAATATTTATCGATACCATCGCGCCCGTGCCGGATATCGATTTAGCAGAATATCACAGTCTGCTCGACCGTGCGCGACTGCACATCGTTCTTGCAAAGAAAGCGCTTGAGCAAACCGATACAACTCGCGCTATCGAAGAATGCGAGATTGCCAGCGAGAAGATCGATAAAGCCAGCTATAACCCCGAGATAGACGAGGACCCTGAGTTCATCGAGCTCTCACGACAGCTCGTCGTCATCTATCAGCAATGCGCGCAGGGCATTCCAGAGTCCACACTCGATGTTTCGATCTCTGCGCTGCAGTTTTTGATCGATACGGATGTTGAAACAACGGATGTTGATCTCAGCACCCTGTCGTTCAAAGAACCTCCACCGACAGTGATCCCGCTACCCTTGAATGAAGAAGTGGAAAAGAACATCATTTTCTTCACGACGAAAGGGCGGCGGTTTTTCACAAAGTGGCTTGAACGAGCAGGGCGGTACTTCCCTGTCATGGCACCGATTCTTGAAGAAGAAGGGTTGCCTGCCGAAATTATTCACCTGACGATGATCGAGTCCGGCGTGAATCCCACGGCTCGTTCCTGGGCGAAGTGCGTTGGGCTCTGGCAATTCCTGAAATCAACCGGAGAGGCATACGGTCTGAGGGGTAATTGGTACTTCGACGACCGCCGCGATCCTGAAAAAGCGACACGCGCAGCAGCACGCCATCTTCGTGATCTCTACAACCGGTACGGCGACTGGCACCTTGCGCTGGCTGCCTACAATGCAGGAGCGGGCAGAATTAATGGCTGTATCCGGAAATCTGGCCTCGAAAACCCTTCGTACTGGGATATCCGCAAGTACCTTCCGAAGGAAACGCAGAACTACGTCCCGCGCTATATCGCAACGACTATTATCGCATTGAATCCCGAGTCCTATGATTTCATGGATCTGGAGATGCAGCGACCGCTCGATAAGCACGCAGTGAAGATTAATAACTCGTATAACGATACCGATATCGCCGACCTTGTCGGCATATCCGTCGATCATTTCCATAAGTTGAATCCGCATTTATTGCAGACAGTAACCCCGCCGGATGAGACGAACTTCGAGATTTTCATTCCAAGCACGAGGGCGAGAACGTTCGCATCAAATGTGGCGCTCCTACCTGTGAGCCAGGATGCCAAGTTTGCGAAACATCGGGTACAGAGAGGGGAGACGCTCTCCAGGATTGCACGTAAGTATGGTACATCCGTGCGAGAGCTTACCGAGGCCAACGATATTAGCACACGTTCGACGCTGCGCATCGGACAGACGCTCGCGGTCCCGACCAAGAGCCTGCCGCGCGACAACGTATCCCAGAAAATTGCCTCCGATAATCTTTCCAGTAGATCTAACGACCGTTATTCCGATCCTACGTACGGCACTCGGGGACGCCAGTTGGTCACCGTCATCATGAACGACGGCATGACGCTGGGCGGCATCGCGGAGCACTATGATGTGCAGGTGCACGATATCATGCGGTGGAATTCCATGGAACCCGACGAAGCTGCCCGTCCCGGCGATAAGCTCAGCGTATGGGTAAAGCCGGACGTTCTTGCCGAAGTCGAAGACAAGCAGATGCAGATAGACCCGGTCTTCCGGAATACGTCGGACGAAGAGATCGAAGTTCCGGACTTCAATACCAGAAACCGTTCGAACGCCGAACGCAACAAGCATGCTGTCGTAACACACACTGTCGAACGCGGCGACAATTTGACACAGATTGCCTCCATGTACGACGTGAGTGTCGATCAGGTGAAAGCCTGGAACAATATGGATTCCGACAAACTCATGATCGGGAAGAAGCTCCAGATTTTCCCTGCGCGTAAGAATGAAAAAGTACAGGTTGCAAAGAAGGAAACTGAGTCGAAAAGCTCTCCAAAGATAGCTGCAGCCATCAATAGGCAGGCAAGTGCTTCCACGCGAACCCAATCAGTGACGCACATCGTGGAAGAGGGTGAAACCCTTTGGGGTATCGCAGCGATGTACGATGTAGAAATGCACAAAATCAGGGTCGAGAACAATCTGAAGAACGAAACGGTACGCCTTGGTCAGAAGCTTACGATTCCGGGTGTCGATCAGTTTGTCGCGCGTAACGCTGAAGCGACGGTGAAGGAGAAGGGGAGTGGTGAGACCATCCCTGAAACCACTGTACAGCCGGTTGAGGATATTCACACGGTAAAGAAAGGTGAGAACCTCTGGCGAATCGCCTTTGAAGCGGGCACCGAGATGGATAGCGTCAAGAAATGGAATGGCATACATTCCGAGAACATTCAGCCAGGTCAACGGCTCCACGTCGTAAGCCCTTATGGCACGCCAACATCGATCACCGGACGCATTACCTACACAGTGAAAGAAGGCGATAACCTCAGCCGTATCGCTAGTAAGCTCAGCGTTAGCATCGAGGAGTTGCGCAAGTTGAATAACCTTACTACCGATAATATTAAGGTTGGTCAGGACCTCGTCGTAGGCACGCAGGCAAAGGCGGAGAAACGCGAGCAAGAAGATACTCTGGCAAAAACCTTGCAGGCTGGTAAAGAGCAGGCCAAGCGAGTATATGTCGTCACTGAAGGTGATACGCTCTACGGCATATCCAAAAAGCTTGGTGTCAGCATGACCGATCTCAAGGAATGGAATGCGGTTGGCCGCTTTCTCCAAACCGGCCAGGAACTGGTGTACTTCTCGCCGTAGTTAGTCCCCGAACTTCCACTCGCCCTGCCGTCGCAGCCGATCTTCGAGATTGTGTTCGATGAGCAGGGTTTTTATTTGCTCCTGGGTGTAGCGGGGGAATGCTCTCTCTGGCTGGTTCGCCAGTTCGTAGCCCAGTACTGAGATAACAGCCGCTGCATCCGATAGGTATTTCTTGTCGACCTTATCGAAGGTATCTCCGAAATCGTGATAGTGCTGATACATCGATTTCTCCAGATGGGCGTGGAGCGTCAAGGTCGGAATGCCTTCGAACATGAAGTACATGTGGTCGCTGTTTGTCCATGGATTGCTCGTGACGCCGCGGTCCAGGTTATAACCTTTCAGGCTCGCATGGATGCGCTCCAGCATGGGGATCAACTCGTTGAACCCCATAGCATTGAATCCCCGTGGTGTGCCTGTCATATCCATGTTGATCATCGCGAGGATGGGATCCTGTCTGTGCGCTTCAACATACTTACGCGATCCCCACAAGCCCAATTCCTCGCCGTTGAACCATACAAATTCCAGCGTATGGCGGTTGTTCGGCGAGAAGCGTGTCAACAGGCGGGCGACATCGAATAAGATGGCAGTTCCCTGACCGTTATCAACGCCTCCGTGACCGACGTCCCATGAGTCGAAATGCGCGCCGATGACGATCTTCTTGCCGGATCTGCCGGGAAGCGTACTGATGATATTGCTACTTACCACTTCGCTGCATTTCGACTCTGTCGAAATAGTCATTGCGACCTCCGTGCCTCTCTCCAGAAGCCGCTGCAGCCACTTGCCTTCTTCATAGGTAATCGAGTATGCGGGAATCCTGCTAGGTCGTCCTTCAAAATTCGAGACGCCGCAGAGCACCTGACCGCCGCTTTTATCATTAATGAATAGCACCGCCGCAGCGCCGTATTCGGCAGCGATATCGATTACCTCGTAGCGCAGGAGCTGATCTTCACCCTGAATACGCTCTTGTGTTACAAGAGCAATTTTACCATGTATAGTAGTGCTGAGCGAATCGTAAACCGGTCTGTGTCCGCCAGCAGCGTAGAACATCGTCGCTTGTACTTCGGAGCCTTCCACGTAGCCGAGTGCAGCGGCGCGGAGCGTGCGTTTAAACGGTGACTCAACACGCACGATGTCGTTTCCGCGAGTCCATCCCGGAGCAGTGAATTCTTCGTAACGTGCAGGGATTTCAAGGCTTTGCAGCTCTTCCATCATGATCTCAAGCGCACGGTCATTTGCTGCAGAACCCATAAGCCGACCGCCTGCCTCATCGCAGAGCCTGCCGAGCATCTCGTACGATGCGTTGTCGATGTAGGCGGACCCTACAAGGTTGTACCATGTGTCGTTTGGTTGGGTGTAGACATGAGGGGAGAGCAGACAGCAAAACATCGCTGCGAACAAGAAGCGGGACATGGAAGTACCTTTATACAAGACGGAGAAAATGCCGTTATCTGCCGTTTGTCACCGTTTTACGAAGAAAACGATCGAACACGACTACGGCTAAGATACAACACAAACCGAGAAGGGGGTAATGGATTGTAGCGAGCGCATCACCTATGAATGATAGCGCATGTATGGAAGGTAATCTGATCTCCGGGATATACTTATCCAATGGGTATGCGGCATGCTCCCCAGGATCTGCACCTGAATGCAGCAATCCGATCGCAGCGAACACCGCCGTAAGGATGAGGAAGAACGCGAGGGGTAACGAGCCTTTCAACCGCTGGAGAAACGGCACTGAGCGGAGCTTCTCTTCATGCTGAACTTGTTCCATGACGTTGCGATGGAAATCCGGTGAGGTATCTGAACGAAGCGAATCCGCGGCTGCATGGAGGATCTCGGAATCGAGTTCGTCGTATGGAAGGTGATTCTGTTGCTCTTTGCTCATTGGGTATCCTCTGCATTGGAAGGATAACGTTCATGCCGGTAGATTGCAAGTACGCGCTCTCGCAGCTGGTTCTTGGCTCGGAAAAGCCGTGTTTTCACCGTGCCGATTGGCATTTTCAGTACATCGCTGATTTCTTCATAACTCAAATCGTCAACAAGGTAAAGCGTCAATGCCGCACGGTATTTTTCCGGCAATTCGGTCAAGGCAGAATCGACAATCTCTCGAAAATCCTCGGCTTCAAGCTCGTCGGCAGGGTTTAGTGTTGTCCGTTCCGGAAGCTGCATATCTAAAGCATCAATCTCTACTTCGCGCATCGAACGGCGCTTCTGCGAATCCAGTTTCGAGAGCGAGCAGTTGTAAACGATGCGGTAAAACCATGTCCCGAATGCCGATCCTCCGCGGTATTTCTTCAATCCTTTATATGCCTTCACGAACGCCTCCTGAGCGGCGTCTTCCGCGAGTGTACGGTCCTTCAGGATGCTCAACGCCAGCGAAAATGCCTTCTGCTCATACCGCGATACGAGGATTCCGAAGGCGTTGATATCGCCTCCCCTTACCTGCTGTACTATTTCCTCGTCGGTATATTCGCGCATGCATCCGCTATTATTGCCATTCCAAGTTTAGACCGCTGCATAGAGTCTCATGTTTCATTATCCGAAAGTGAAACAAATCTGCATAAGCCCCTGTCCAAACAGGCGTACGAAAGATCACAACAAAAAGGTACAATGATATGGCAGAAGTATTAATCCCGCTGACCTTTTTCGCCCTTATTGGCATCACACTTTGGAAGCATTTCGATGGCAGGCACAAAGAACGCATGGCGATTATAGAATCAAACGCCATCGGTGAAGATGTGCGCCATCTGTACGGTAAAGGTGATGAAGCGACTCGGCGGTTTACCGCATTGAAATGGGGACTTGTATTTACTTTCGGCGGACTGGGCATGGCGCTATCAGGATTCCTGTTTGCAGCATTTCCAATGCATGAAGATCAGGTAGTATTCGGTATGTTTGGGATCATCAGCGGTATGAGCGGCCTGGGTCTGTTGCTCTATTACCGCTTGGCAAGCAAACATGAGGCGAAGAAGGAAGAACAGCGAAGCCAAGAGGCCTAGCCTCACACTGTGTACTCGGACGGTCACCATTGAAAGCTTGGCAGCAGTGATCGTCCGTTTTTCCCGGTTGCCGAATTCTTCTTAAGTTGAGTACCGAGTCTTTTCGGAACAACTCGAGTCGACATATGGATGCCAAGCACGTCAGTCTGAACCTCAATATTCGCGGCCTCGAACTCTCAGCAACACTCGCGATAAACGAGAAGAGTAACCAGCTTATTGCGGAAGGGAGGAAGGTGTATAAGCTTGGTTTGGGGCAGTCACCATTCCCGGTACCGAATCCCGTCGTTGAGGCGCTTCGGCATCATGCCCATCAAAAAGACTACTTGCCCGTAAAAGGACTGCCGCAACTGCGGGAGACCATTGCAGCGTTCCATTCAAAATACGAAGGCGTTCAGGTTTCCGGCGATAATATTCTTATAGGTCCTGGTTCTAAGGAGCTGATGTTCCTGCTTCAACTCTGCTACTACGGCGATATTATTCTCCCCAGTCCGTGCTGGGTGTCGTACGGTCCCCAGGCAAAGATAATCGGACGGAACACCCGTGTTGTCCATACCTCATACGAGGAGAAATGGCGCATTTCTGCGGAGCGTCTGGTTGATTTCATCGAGACTGAGAATGATTCGTACAGGCCGCGGCTATTGATCCTCAACTACCCCGGCAACCCGGAGGGACATAGCTACAGCGAAACTGAACTGTACCAGATCGCAGAAGTAGCGCGGGAGTACGAGATGATATTGCTCAGCGATGAAATCTATGGGCAACTTCATCACGAAGGGAAGCATGTTTCCGTCGCGAAATACTATCCTGAAGGCACGATCATCAGCAGCGGACTTTCCAAATGGTGCGGTGCGGGCGGCTGGCGATTGGGTACATTCTCGTTTCCACCGAACCTGGAGTGGCTGCTCAAAGCCATGTCGTCTGTTGCCAGTGAGACGTACACTTCCGTCAGCGCTCCAATACAGTATGCAGCGATCACGGCATTCAGAGGCGGATATGAAATCGAACGATATCTCTGGCACTGCCGCCGCATTCTGAAGCTGCTCGGAACTACCATCGCGCAAACACTGCAGCAGGCAAATGTGCGCGTGCATAATCCCGAAGGTGCGTTTTACTTATTCCTCGACTTCGAGGAATATCGCGATGGATTGGAGCAGAAAGGCATCACCAATGATGTAAAACTCTGCGAGCGGTTATTGGATGAAACAGGTGTCGCAATTCTCCCTGGAACGGCATTCGAGCGCCCGGCAGGAGAGCTCACGGCTCGGATGGCGTACGTCAATTTCGACGGTTCACGTGCGTTGACTGCCAGCGAGCGGTTTCCCTTGGATAGCGCATTGCCGCAAACCTTCCTTGCCGACAACTGCGGCGACACTATAGAAGCAGTAAAACGCATAGCGGATTGGATCGATTCGATTTGAAAATAGAATACAGTAAGTGCCTTGGAGGTAGTATGAGACTTTTCGGGATAGTTTTAATTTTCGCCGCGCTGGCAGCATGCGGCGGAGGCAGTGGCAGCACTGTGCAGTTACTGCGTACAACGGATGCATTGCAGATCCGGCCTATCATCCACGAAGATCCGCTTGCGTTGCAGGTGATGGATGAGCAGGAGAACCTCTATACCGTTGGGGATGTGTATCTCAACGAGTTTGGTGTCTCCCGCATCTCTGTTGAAGAGTCGAACGTCATGGAAGATGAGGGTGAAGAACCAGTATACGACCTGCTCCTTACCTTGGAAGATCGCGAACGTGCGAAGCTCGCAGATTATTTCGGCAGGAGAGGGAAACGCGAGGCGGTCGTCATACTGAATGGCAAGTATCACGGGATCATCACGGGAAATGACATGAACGAGAGGGGCAAGCTCCGGCTCGCAGCAGTGGCGTCAACAGAAGATGACGCAAACGAGATCAGCGGCACAATTATGGAAGCGAAGAATCGGAGAAAAAGTCGGGAA
>PABJ01000103.1 GCA_002699105.1 Ectothiorhodospiraceae bacterium
CGGTCGTCATCCCCGACGAAACGAAACGTCTCGCTCTGCCGGCGAATTGGAAGCTTCTCGATATCAAAATAAAGAAACGTGCACCTTCAGGTAGGGTACTCGAGCTCGCCTTATATCTGGGTACGCCAGGGAAGTTCGAAACTCTGGAGCTGCGTTCCGATAAAATTCGTTGGGTGATTCGTCAGCCCAACAAGGAAGATATTCTCAGATCAACGTTGTTTGATCTGGATATATCGCGGGACAGTAAAAAGTGGATATCAAAAGTGACGTTCTCAGGTGGTGGGAGCGGTCACGGGGTTGGGATGTGCCAGTGGGGTGCAATTGAGCGTGCAAGGCAGGGACATGCGCACGAAAGCATCTTGAAAGCGTACTTTCCTGGAACAGCGATAAAAACGCTGTATAATAACTGAACAGTTACTCGGTGTTGCTGACGAGGATGATCTCGACCTTCCTTGAGCGCTGCCGCCACTTCCCATCCGGGTTCCGGATGTATTCAATCATGCCTTGGCCTGTTGTTCGAAGCCGTTGCTTAGGCACTTTCTTCTGCAGTAAATACTCCCTGACAGCTTTCGCACGCTCATTCGATAACTTCACGTTGTATTTCTGATCCCCAACATCATCCGCATATCCACGGAGTTCGAGTCCTAAACGGTCATCCTTTTGCAGCTCCTGCGCAACCTGGTCTAGTATAAGTTTACTTTCTTCGGATAGACCCGTTTCATCGAACGGGAAATACACCTCGCTTACGACCACCGATGGAGTCTTAACCACATCCGACTCCAATGTCCGGACGAACAAGCCGGTTTCGAATGCTTCTTCCACAAGCATTTTGAGATAAGTACTGTCTTCTTGCCGATTGTTCCTTGCGAGCAATACACTCCCTGCTTCGGCTAAAACAGTATCTCGTTTGGTCTCAAGGCTCAGCGTATCCTCCTCGGATTCCGCGTCCTGCTCTTTCATCCGCCGGATAGCTTCAAGGCTTGTGCTGTTTGTCTCCTTGATAAAATCCGTCTGCGGAGCGAAAGCCATCAAGACCAATTCGTTCTCGCTCGTGAAGACGGGGGCTAGTCCTCCGTTATCGACGAGTTTACGAACCTTGCCAGCCGACTCGCCGTAGATCTCGTCCAGACGCAAAACCTGGAATAGCATCGTTTCGTCAAAGGCCTCTGCGTCTTTGCTGTTGCGCACTACTATATCGACCAAGTAGTTGCCGCGGGGCAGCACGCTTTGATATTCCGGTTCAATGGTCAGGTTCTCGAAATCTATCATCTCTTCTACATTGAGGACAGCGTCATCTGGGGATAGAGTCGCATCGCGCTTACCGACAGCCACCACCTTCCCATTGTGCATGAAGCGTACATCCACTTCCACGGGAGCTGTTGTGCCTTTCCCATACGCTGGATTGACGATCTTCATCGAGCCCGGCTCCTGCTTTAGCGCGCTGAAGGATTCAAACTCGCGCACCTCGAAGGACTCCTGCACCAAGGTCGGCGGTTCCTCAACAGGCTGCTCTGGCTCCACTACAATTGGTTCTTCAGGTTGCGGTTCCTCTTCAACTAAGAGCGGAACCGGCTCAGGTTCTGGAGGCTGCGGCTGCGAGACTTGCGCTTGGGCCAAGGGGCGAAGTTCAGGCAAATCCTTATCAGCCTCTCGTTTACCGGAAAGGAATACAGTTAATCCCACAGAGAATGTGGAGAATCCATCATCTTTATAGCCGAGTCGGAATCCATCCAGCCGGTCTGTATGCGGAAAGTTTGCCGAGTAATTGAAGTTCAGCGCCAGGATATCGTTGATGGGCATATCTGCTGCAACGCCAAAACCATACGCCAGGACCGGAGTCCAGTTCTCCCTGTATTCTGTATCTTCGATCGAGTAATCAGTTTTTTTGCGGATCACACCGACCCGAAGGTACGCGCTGGGCTGAATACCGAGAAAGATCGGATCGAACATATATGAAGGGCCGATCATTGCACCATGGTATTCCGTCTGATACGAGAACGCATCGAAGGCGAGTTCATCGTACTTCGTCGCCCGCAAGTCCGATTTGCTGTTGCCAAGCTCTCCCCAGAGGCCTGATAAACGCAAGCTGAAGCGCTCAATGACGTGAAATTCGAAGAATGCTTCACCGACAGGGAAAACCCGGTAATCATCAAGCCCTTTCGTGATCTCATCGCCACCAAAACTTGATCCGTATGTCACACCAAATTTGACGTATTCATCGCTTACAGCTTGTGCCCGGCATTGGCTTCCAAGCACGAGAACCCCAAGCAAAACCAACAGAAGGCTTCGCACCGAAATGTGCCGGAATAAATAGTGGGGTCTATGCTGTTCCATTCCTGATCGGACCGAGGACATACTGTCCAGACCTGAGCGTTTGAGATTGAATGAGCGATTCATTCTCCGTCTTGGATTAATCCACCTGCATTACATACAGCAATTCTCGCGCCAAGATTCCAAACCGTGTGAGATATTACAGGCGATGAACGGGGGATATCTGTTTGCCACTCAACGCATGCCCCCCCACTTTCTTGAATCTCCCGGCGGATCGATCTCGGTTCGAGTAAACGATTTCGCAGAATCGTGAAATTGTTCAGGTTCTGAAAAATGTGTAATTTTACGATGTTGCAGTGAGTTTTTCTTTCAGTATCCGGAGTTACGCTCATGCCTAAACCACTGAGCATCTTGTACGTATCAAGTGAAGTCGTTCCGTTCGCAAAAACCGGCGGTTTAGCGGATGTATCGGGTGCTTTACCTCAGGTAATTCGTGAAATGGGGCACGATATCCGGATCATCATGCCCAAGTATGCCACTGTCAGCGACCGTAAGTTCAAGATTCATGATATCAAGCGGCTTACGGATATGCCAATTGAAATAGGCGATAAAACTTACCTTAGCAGCGTCAAATCGTCCTTCCTGACGAATATCAGAACGAAAGTTCAGGTCTACTTTGTCAGCAACGACGATCTCTATTGCCGGTCCGATCTCTATATCGACCCGAAAACCAAGGAAGGCTGGCCTGATAACGATGACCGGTTCATCTTTTTCTGCAAATCCGTCATCGAGACAATGCTGTTGCTGGGCTGGAAGCCGGATATTATCCACTTGAACGATTGGCAATCGGCCATTCTGGCTCCGATGATAAAAACGATGTATGCGAAGGAACCGCTATTCAAGAATACAAAGATTGTGTTCACGATTCACAATGCCGCATACCAGGGCATATTCCCGGCTGATACGTTCGAAAAAACAGACCTGCCGCAGAAGGTCATGACTCCGGATGGTATGGAATACCACGGAAATGTGAACTTCATGAAAGCCGGATTGCAGTACGCGGACTACATCACTACGGTAAGCAAAACGTATTCGAAAGAGATCCAGGAAAGCAACGATTTCGGCTTTGGACTGGAGGGTATATTCAAGAAGAAGAGCCGCAAACTGACCGGCATTCTCAATGGAATGGATACCGATGTGTGGAATCCCGAGGATGACGAACACATTCCGGCACACTACTCCAAGAAGGATTTTTCCGGCAAAGTCGAGAACAAGAAGGCACTATTGGAGCGGTTCAAACTCCCATACGACGAGAAGGTCCCCGTAATCGGGATCGTCACACGTTTGGTGGATCAGAAAGGTCTCGATCTCATTGAAAAGCGTCTCGATAATATGCTCAAGCTGAAGTGCCAGATTGTCGTACTGGGCTCGGGCCAGAAGGAATACGAGAAGATGCTGCAGGCGGCAGCGAAGAAGAACAAAAAGCAGGTCGGTGTCGAGATTGGCTTCGACGAAGCGCTCGCACATCTCATCGAGGCAGGAAGCGACATGTTCCTCATGCCCTCGAAGTACGAACCATGCGGCTTAAACCAGATGTACAGCCTTCGCTATGGCACACTACCGATTGTCCGTGCTACAGGCGGTTTGGCGGATACGGTGATCGATCTGAATGAGAACCCCAAGAAGGGGAACGGCTTCGTGTTCGATGAATACAAAGCGCCAAAACTATTGGATGCAGTGAAGCGCGCAGTGAAAGCGTATGGAGACCGAGAGAACTGGGAAGCCGCAATGAAGCGTGCTATGAGCGCAGATTTCTCGTGGAACCGCTCGGCAGATAAATACGTCGAACTATATCGCAAACTGCTTAAGAAGAAATAAGGGAAAATGCCCGAGGCGAGAGAGAAAGCAGGTCATGAATTCGTCTCTTGTCATGCATTCCGTAATTGGATAAGTTTGAAGGCTAGAACCTTTATTGCGTCAAGAACGATTGGAATCTCAAACCTCGTGCAACATACACGCAGTGTACTAACACTCCTCATAGGGGCTGCACTCTTACTTTCAGCGTGCGACAAAGAACCCGCCCCGGTCGGAGTTGACCTCCTTCCAGAAGACGATCTTGTAGATATTATCCGTTTCGATACCCAGGAAACCGGAGCGCAAGTTCGTGCTTCATCTTATTTCGAACCAGTCCGCGGGATTAATGCCACGCTGCTTTGGCTCGGTCAGTTCGCCGAATACGAAAGCAGCATTGCTATGCGCTGGTATAATTTCACAAGCCCGGTTGGCGAGAAAGGCGAGATTGTAGAAGCTCGGCTCACGCTGTACCCCGCAGTGAACACATTTGGTGAGAGCAGCGGGCAGGTCTCGTTCAATATCTACCAGATCATCAGCGAGTGGGATGAAGACAGGGTCACCTCTGATAGCCTTAATACCATTGCAACCGCCCCCGAGATAAAGGGCTCGTTCACCGGTATCAATACCGGCGATTCGATCGTCGTTGATCTCGACACTGCAATGGTGCGGCAATGGATCACCAAATTCACCACCAACATCGATCTCCCTGCAAGCGAAGTGGTAACAGAACCCTTCGGTATGATGATCCGTCCGAACGGTATGAACTACGTGCAGGCGTACAACTCGGCGGATGGTCTTACTATGCTCCCCCAACTGCGTGTCATCATCCGCGATGGAGAGGACCTTGATACGCTCTTCGGAACTGCGCTGCGTGATACCTACCTGGCAAAGACGCAGACGATTGACGAAACCGAGCTTACGCTGCAAGGCGGCATAGGTCAACGGGGAAAGGTCTGGTTCGATGTCAGTTCCATACCTCCCGGATCGATCGTGAATCAGGTGCGGCTGTACCTCCACCGCGATACGCTCCGCGATGTGCGGGGTAATCTCGGTATCGATAGCGTGATCGTCTACGAATCATTGAATGCAGAACAGGATTCGATATCATCGAGCAACCTGCTCGCAGAAGCCGGCGATGATCCTTCCATTTACTTCGCGCAGAGTTCGAGCTCGAACCGGACTATTACACGAGCTGTTCAGCGATGGGTAAACAACCCGGCCAGCAATTTCGGATTCACGCTCATAAAGCTCGGCGAAACAAGCGATTTGGATAAGATCGACTTTTACGACGCTTCCGCAGATCCAGCACTCCGACCACGATTAGAAGTATTTTATTCGACACAGCCGTAATATGAAGCTATTCCGCTCTCTCGTCATTTTGATCACACTCCTCGCAGGAGTTGCAAGTGCGCAGAACGGCACATCTCCTCTGGCGCGTTATGGTATCGGCGAACTGCACGAGTTCACCACAGTACGCGGTAGAGGCATGGGGAGTGTATCGGCTGCGTTGCCATCCATGTACGACATTAGTCAGTCGAATCCGGCGCTGTGGTCACAGCTAAAGAACATCAGACTTCAGGCGGACATGAACTTTGAGCTGGAAGATTTCACGATCGGTTCGACTGAGTTCTCCAATACGTCTGCCAGGATCAGGAGTCTCCACCTCTCCTTCCCGGTCTCAGAGGATTACGGCGTCAGTATTGTCGGTGGGTTCTCGCCATTGAGCCGCGCTGACTACGAAATACAAGGCCGTGCCCAGGAAGGCGCTGAAGATTATACCGTTACATATATCGGAACAGGCGGGATCAGCTCCTTCCGGTTCGGTACCTCTTTCAAGCCGCTCTCGTCACTCTACATCGGTGCATCGTTCCGGTATTATTTCGGTACTATCGATCAGCGATGGGATATCGAGTTCGACAACAACGCGTTTTATCCGACCGCTGAGCGCCGGAGCACAAGCCATACGGGCTCGGGGTATACCCTCGGTGTGTACTACGATGGCTTAAAGCCTCTTACAGCAGCCTTCGCAATTTCACCCGAAGTCGCACTCAACGGCAGCAGGAACTTTACGTACGAATATTCTACCGGCGATTCCACTGCTGAAGGCGCATCGGGTGAAGTAACCATTCCGACGCGGATGACAGCATCCTTGGGCTACAAAGTGGACGGCAACTGGTTGGTTGGCTTGCAGTACAATATGCAGGATTGGCAGAACGCAATCATCTTCGATAAGAAACAAAACCAGTTGGGTAATGCGTATAAAATAGGGGGAGGAGTCGAGTGGATCCCCGGCGAAGCCCCCGAAAATGAACAGGATTATTGGCAACACATAGCCGTCAGACTCGGATTTTCAATGGCAGAGAACTATGTGCAAATAGACGGCGAAGCCCGGTCGGTATCGATGATTTCCGCCGGATTTGGGTTCCCAATAATCGGAAACAACAGAGCGGATTTAGCGCTCGAATACGGCTGGAGCGGCTCAGATTCGAGCCCTGCAGGCTCTCAATCGATCATACGCATCACCTTAGGAGTGAGTGCAGGCGAAGCCTGGTTTAAACGAAACACCAATTTCTAGTGGTGATTGGACATCTGGAGATAGCAATGAAACACCTGAAGCAGTTACTTACATACGGATTCCTTGTGCTGTTCGCGGTTGCACTGACAAACGTTGCCGCACTTGCACAGGATGAGGACGAGTCCGCCGGCAGCGGTGGAGATGACGAACAGGAAAAACTTGTACGCAGAAACTGGAGCCTCTTCAGCGAATCGTACAAGATGCACGACTATACTACCGCGAAAAAGTATGGCTGGGAAGTGCTGGAACTGGCGCCAAACCGCTTCAAAACGTTGCACGGGAAGATGTCGACAGTCTACGATTCTCTTCGCGGCCGGACCGACGATCCGGAATTGCAGCAGGTCTACGCAGATAGCGCTATCTGGTTCCTCAACGAGGCGATCCGCCTGTTCCCGGATAAGAAAGACTACTACCTCAAGCGCCGCGGCATTCTGTATGATTTCCGCTACGATGACAAGAAGGCAGAAGCCATTGCAGATTACGAAGCAGGCATAGATGGCGATTACATCAACGGCGAAATGTGGTACGTGGAGCGTCTTGCGACGCTGTATTCCGACGACCCCGATCAGAAGATGAAGGCTGTTGAAGTGCTGCAGGCCATTCTTGAGCGCGATCCGAATAATGCGAAAGCGCAGACGATGATCAAGAACCTCATCACCGATCCTGCAGAATACGTCGGCATTCTGAAGAACGCATACTACTCCGATCCAGAGAGTGCTGCGAAGCTGTACGAAGTCGCGAACGGCTATTTCGAAATGCTGCAGCAATACGACAGTGCTGCCGTGTATTTCGAGAAACTTGTGACCATGGAGCCGCAGGTCAAGAACTACTGGGAGCGCTTGGCTACTTCTTACATGTTCCTTTCGAAATACGAGAAGGCAATCGATGCCTACACGAAAGTCTCGGAACTCGAACCCACCGACAAAAAGGTGTGGTACGATCTCGCCAGAGCGCAGCAGGAAGCAGGCAAGCTTTCCGCAGCGCGCACAAGCGCAGAGAAGGCCTCAGAGATCGACCCCGCATGGGGTGCACCATATATGTTGGTCGGTCAGTTGTACGAGACTTCCGCACAGGACTGCGTCACTGGTACGCGAGGCGGCTGGGCCAACATGAAGATCCAGGATAAAGCCGTGTACGTGCTTGCGCAGTCGGTCTACCGCAAGGCAATGAACGACACCCAATTCGCCGAGCAGGCCCGGACCAGAATCGGGCAGTTGAATTCTCTCACACCTTCTGCTGAGGATCTGTTCAGGAACGGTATCGCCAAAGGGTCGTCATACTCGATCAATTCCGGTTGCTACGGCTGGATCGGCAGAAGCGTCACTCTGAGCTACTAATGATGATTGCATTGGCATCGGACCACGCCGGCTTCAACTACAAGGAGAACACCAAGGAGCTCTTGGATTCTCTTGGTCTGGCGTGGAAGGATTACGGCACCGACAGCACTGACCGTGTGGACTATCCGGACTTTGCGCACAAGGCGTCGAAGGCAATCCTCGAAGGCGAATGCGATCGTGGGATTTTCATCTGCGGTACCGGAATCGGTATCAGCATCGCCGCGAACCGGCATAAAGGCATCCGTGCTGCCGCTTGCCAGATCGAAGAGGCCGCGTATTACACACGCCTTCATAACGATAGCAATGTCCTCGCAATTGGCGAGCGGCTTGTATCATGGGAAGCTGCCGAGCGCATTATCAAAATGTGGCTCGACACAGACTTTGAAGGCGGCAGACATATCATCCGTGTAGAGAAAATCGACCTGCCCTGATTGGCAAGCATAAACGAAATGAAACGCCCTCCAACTGGAGGGCGTTTTTTTATTTATACTGCTACCTACTACAACGAGTGATCGCTGCGCAAAGTATCCGGATCGACCAGAGAGTTGACGCCTAGATTCGTGGTCTCCAGCAGCAACTTGGAGTGAAGCATATTGCTTCCATCGTATTCCTTGAACTGTGCCCACCGGTAGATCTTCCCTTCGTCGTCCCACCACTCTTCGACGCCGTCATCGAAACGCCAGCGGTACCGGTAGCGGTCTCCGAGATTTTCGATGAATAGCTCTGCCCGCCAAATGCCGATGTAATCGTGACCGCTGTTTTGAAGCAGGTTTACGCCGGCCCCGATCAATCCGATGATATCCTTCGCAACGGCAAACGTGCTACTGCTGAGCGTTCCTGCGTTGATGAGTGTCTGGATGATAGAATCGTCTTCATCGTCGAGCCATTCCGCAAACTTATCTAACGCGGCTTTCTGGCGTTGCTGCTGCTCTTCATAGATCTGCAGGAATTTCTGCGCGGCAGCGTTTGTGAACGCCTTCTTCACGGCTTCCGCGTTGTTATCGGCTTCCCAGCAGTGTATATCCAACCGAACAACGGCCGTCTTGCCTTCCGGCACTTCCGGAAGTTGGACAGTGAAACGCGGATCATTCAGTATCCGCTCCTTCTTATCGTCGTGCGTATTGTTGAACGCGTATCCGTCGTTGACAGGGCAGCCTACGCTGAATCCCTGCGCGAGATCGATGTCGTCATCGTTCTTCTGTAGAAAAACAGACCAGGTCCAATAGAATTCGGATGCACCGTCGAACAGCTTGTCGGACCATTCGTTACATAGGGCTCGGCGCATATTAACGTGTAGAAGCATCTCCCCCTCCTCTCAGTATTACGTTTATGGTAGATATGGAAGTCGAGTTTAAAACTCTCCTCTATACTTATAGAGAACTGAGGACGTCCATCTGTGACACATGGAGAAAATTTGATGTCAGGCAGTAGGCAGCTCGATCACAAATTCCGTGAATTCGTTCTGTTTACTGCGAACGTCCAGCTTTCCGCCAAGTTTCTTCACGATGATATCATGGGAAAGCGAGAGTCCGAGCCCCGTCCCCTTACCGCTCGGTTTCGTCGTGAAGAATGGCTGGAATATATCCTCAAGTGCCTGCGTTGGTATTCCCGGACCGTTATCACGGATGTGAATTACAATACCGTGTTCCTTGCTTTCCGTCTTCAAAACGATTCGCGGTTGATACTCCCCGCCGGCTTTCTCGCGCTTTTCGCCCATGGCATCGAACGCGTTATTCAGGATGTTCACGAACACTCTGCTCAAATCCTGCGGGTCGGCTTTGGTCACAGCGCCTGTTTCGTCAAATGCTTTTTCTATTTCCATTTCGCCGATCTCGCCTTGCGCCTTCTTCCCGTGATAGGCTAACGCGACAACTTCACTGAGGAGCGTGTTCACGTCGACATCCACCGGCTCCCCGGTCGAAGTATGCGCATGCATCAGCATTTGCTTCACAATGTTACTGGCCCGCTGACCGTGCTCATTCACGCGGGTACTGTTGCCCTCTATATCTTTCAGAAGAGCTTTCAACTCTTTGACTTTCGCCGCATCATCCAGGGAGTTGTTCTCGAGAATATCCTCGCGGCCTTCGATGGCAAGTTCGCGAGCGACATCGGAGAAATTGTTGACAAAGTTCAGTGGATTCTGAATCTCGTGCGCTATCCCGGCTGTCAACTGCCCAAGTGAGGCGAGCTTCTCTTGCGTAATGAGCTGCTCCTGTGTATTCCGCAGAAGATCGATCGCACGCTTTTTACTGCGGTAGAGCAAGAAAAAGATGACGGCAACTACGAATATGAGTACTCCGCCTCCGATCGAGACATTGGCGATCCAGGCAATACGGTCTTCCTTTGCTTTCTGCTGTGCGCTGTCGAGCTCCAATTCCTGAATGCGCTGCCGGTCTTCCAAACGGTCCAGGTAGTTTCGTTGATCGACGGAATCGAGCTCGCGCTGTCTCCGTTCCTCCAAAAGGATGGTTTCCAATTCTGCAACGCGCTTTAGCTGCTCAACCGTTTCCAGACTATCCTGCACAGCCCTGAAGCGAAGCCGTTGGATATCCTTTTCGCGCTGCAGACTTTCTATCTCGCGCTGCTTTTCTCTGGTCTCATACAAGGTCTCAAGCTCGGTTACCTTCTGTGTGACCGACTCACTCTGCAGACTATCGCGGAGCGATCTGTATTTGCTAAATGCCTCCTGGGCTTCCTCGCTTCGCTTCAGTGCAGCATAGATTTTGGTTAATTCTTCATGCGACTTCATCTGCTCTTCGACTGAGCCAAGGTCTTCGGCCAGTTCAAGCGAACGCTGTGCATGCTGGAGCGCTTTGTTATGATCCCCCGTATTAAGATAGACTACACCGAGGTACCGGTTCGCGAATTGCTCCGATCTCCTGTCGTCGGTAAGTTGCGCCAACATGAGCGCTTCCTCTGCTCCCTCAAGTGCTTCCTCATATTCTTCTCTCTGAATATGAATGTACGTGATGTTCACGAGATTGAAGATGATGCCGGACCGGTTACTTAACTCCCGGTTGATGCTCAGTCCCCGTTCATAGCGCGCCAACGCCCCGCTGATATCGCCACGCTGTTCCAGCAATGTTGCGATGTTGTTCTCGACCTCCGCGATACCTCGTTTATCCCCCATTTCTTGCCGCAGATCGAGACAGGCTTCATAGTACTCCATCGCTCGTTCCGAATTACCAAGAAGGTCCTGAACATTGCCGAGATTATTATAGAGATGGGCCTTCAACGATTTCATCTCGAGCGAGTCAGTGATCGATAGGGCCGTGAGATAGTCGCTCGCTGCATCGCCATACTGCCCAAGTGCCTGTCTCGCCGATCCTCTCCCTTGGAGCGCAATTGCGGTATAGCGGGCATTACCAATACTATTGGCCAGATCCAGAATGTCCTCGTACTGATCGAGGGCATCCTCATATTCGCCCATTCCGCGATAGATGCCGGCAGTATTCAGCATTGGCGATAGTTTTTCGGCTCCCGCACCTGCTTCATCGAACATGTCGATGGATTGTTCAAGGTGGATAAGCGCCTGTTTGTATTCGCCCATCCTGAGATAGATGCCGCCAAGTTGATTATGGTTCGATGCAATACCTCTCGGCTCCTGCAAATATTGGTGAATGGAAAGAGCATTCTGTATGAGAGCTATTGCCTTGTCGTATTCTCCAAGTCTCGTTTTCAGCGTCCCCAATTGGCTATAGGCATCGGCTACTTGAACTCTGGTGCCATGACTTCTATAGATCACTAGTGCGGTCGAAAGCGCTTCTTCCGCTTTGTAATTCTCGGACCGTTCGCGGTGTAACTTGCCGGTGGCGTAATACGCGTGCGCCAAACGAAGAGAGTCTCTCCCTTTTTTCGCTGCATCGCGGGCCATGGTATAGAATAGCAGCGCGGCATCGTACTTCCTTCCCGAATGAAATACCTCTCCAGCTTCCAATGCTGCATCTACTTGCGATCCCACGCCCTGCAAGCGTGGAATATCACCTTTTATTAACTGAAGAATACGGTTTAGATATGCTTCGTCATCGTTGCCAGTTTGTTCCTTCAGCAGTGTGACGGCAGCCTCAACCCGCTGAGAGACGTCCGAGATTTGTTCAACCGCTTCGATTCGGTCGATAACACTCTCCGACTGCGCAAACACGATTTGAGTGGAGAAGAAAATGAGAAGCCCCACGACCAGTCCGGTCCGGTATAGAAACCGTGAGCACAGAGCAGGCAGTTCGAAAATGGAATTCGGGACCCGCAGCATAGCATACTTCTTGTTAATGAGTATGGTAAGATAGAGAGACAATCTATGAGATTCAATTCCCGATGATTTTCCGCTCTTCGTTGCGACTTTGGCGGATATCTTGTACTTTCCCTACGATTCATCATTCATTTCGATCAAGACGAGAAGAGGGCACAAAAACGCCCTCCACCAATACATCCCCGGCGGGACGCTGATGACCTGCACTGGGATCATTGTATTCTATTCACTTTAAAGGAGACGCCAATGGCTGATAAAATGGAGACGCCAACGGGTGATAAAGGAACACGACCAATCCTTCCAATGCTCACGGGACCAAAGAAGGCAGAGGAAATCTACGTCGCGGAATCAGGTGTATCCGCTCATGAACCCCCGATAGGTGATCCAGGCGGTATCACGTATGCGGCAAATACACTAGTAAGCGTATATGAAGTCGACTTTAACAATGTCGATCCACCCATTATCGATCCCGAAGTCCGCCAAGTTTGGACGCAGATTAAAGCCCAGCAACCGGACGGTACATTCATGCAGCTACCATGCGCGATTACAGCGTACATTGAGAAGATTGACAACGATCCCGCGAATAAGATGAGCCATATTACAGTGCAGTTCGTGCGCGCTGATCCCGATGTGGGCGCAAGCACTGCTCCGGTCGCAGGATGGGATTTCCCCATGATGATTCAATTCATGATGGTTGTGCAACACCGGGTATAAAACAAACCACCCCTCACGTCATGGAGGGGTGTGTACAGAAGAGATGAAAAGCTTTCGAAGCGCTTACTGAACGTAGCGGTAGCGCGAGATTTCCCGGACGGGCTGATCGTTCTTTACCGCGAACCGGCCGCCCCAGCGGAAGCGTTCGGTGTAGTAGCCGTCGCTGAGATGGGTATAGATAACGCCATGGTTCGTCGATGAATGTGCGAACACGCCGTTTCCGAGGTAGATACCTACGTGACCGATCCGCGATGATCTGCGGTTGCGGCCGGTGAAAAACAGCATGTCGCCGAATTGGAGACTGTCGGTATCGTGGATCGGTGTAAACTTGGCCGCCTGGTACCGCGATGTCCCGACGTACTTCATATCGAGTGTCTCGCTCATTACCGCGGAAGTAAATGCCGAGCAATCGACGCCGCGTTTGGAATGACCGCCATACTTGTAACGGGTGCCAAGCCATTCGCCGATTACGCGAACGAGCTTGAATCGCATTTGCGGATCGATGAACGGGGAAGAAATGTCGAACGTGGACTTCACCGGAATCATCGCTTCCTCTTCGCTCAGATTCTCCGCTTTGTGAATAGCTATCACCGACGGTAGGTATTTACGAAGCACAGAAAGAGAACCGCTTGGGATGCGCTGCGGCGAAAGCTTCAATCCTCGTTGCTGTTCTGCATCGCCGCCGCTCACTGCGGAGTTTACCGCAAGCGTAGACGAGGCCATATAATGTGCAAATGAAGGGGCAGCCATCGCTCCGAGAAAGATGAGCGTCAGTGCTGCTACCATTATTGTTTTACGTGCTCTTGTCATAGCACTCCGTGTTGTTCAACGTTAGGTTCAAATTCACCATAGACACTAAATATACGGCGGAATTTCGGGCATCACAAACAATCCAGTCATATAGGATGTATACCTGCCTGAAACGATTCAAAAACGCCATTTTCATGTCATTCCACGAGTTTGCGAAAAGTCTAAACCTGCACATATGTACAAGGAATCGTAGATGTTCCGTTTATCGGGGATTTCCGCTACATTAGTGGTGTATGGCAGATATAGCTCCAAATAGAATAGAGGCACTGCGCGATTCCAAGATCCTCATCGCACTTTTATCGGTCCTTGTGATCTTTGCCATGGGCATCATACTTGTGCAAATGGAAGTGGTACTTCTCCCATTGGTTATCGCGACCTATCTCTCCTATCTATTTAAGCCGATAGTGATTTTTCTTCGGAAGAGAAAAGTGCCGATGTTCATCGCTCTCATCGTCGTCTTGCTCGTTGTATCTGCAATCATATTCGGGCTATCGGCAATCATCTATTCAAGTGCCGATGCGTTTATCTCGGCGGTTCCGAAGTATCAAACGAAGCTCGAGGACCTCATCGGCTCCATCGTCCAGTTCGGGTATGGTTTGGCAACGGAGTTCGATCTCAATGTGAATGAGATGGATTGGCGCAGCGCTCTGGATATTTCCTCGATCACATCCATTTTCACTTCCGGGCTGGGCTCCTTCCTGAACTTCTTCAGCAATAGCTTCCTCATCCTGCTGTTCATGATGTTCATTCTTGCCGCAACGGGCGACCTAACAACAAAGGTTGAGCGTGCGTTCAAGGATAAGCACTCGCTGAAGATAGCATCCATTATTAAGCGTATAGACGCACGAGTCCGGCAATACCTCATCACGAAAACCCTCATTAGTCTCGTCACAGCGACAATTGGCGTGATCATCCTCGTCAGTATTGGGGTAGATTTCGCTTTACTCTGGGGCTTTCTCATTTTTGTCCTGAACTTCGTTCCGAATATCGGCTCCTTCCTTGCGACGGTGCTGCCGATCTTAATTGCACTGCTTCAATTCGAGGGCATCGGGCCTGCTGTCTTGGTAGCCATCCTGCTGGTTTCCACACAATTTGCGATGGGGAACGTCGTGGAGCCGCGCGTTATGGCATTCAGTTTAAATCTCAGCCCACTCCTCGTCATTGTCTCTGTCGCTCTCTGGGCATGGATATGGGGGATTTGGGGCATGGTTCTGGCGGTTCCAATCATGTCCACCCTGAAGATCGTCATGGAACACATTGAACCTCTCAAACCCATAGCCTACATCATGGGCGGCCGGCTGGATGTAGCCGAAGCCGATTAAGCTTCGATATGCTTCGACATCTCATACTCTTCAGCGCAACTATTTCCTTTCTCCTTTCGGTGACTTCCTCGACCGTAACAGGTCAAGAAGGGGAGGCATCCTATTACGCGAACAAGTTTCACGGCAAACCCACGGCCAGCGGAGAGCGGTACAATATGTGGGCTATGACTGCGGCGCACCGCACACTGCCGTTCGATACCAAGGTGAAGGTCACAAACATCGATAATGGCAAGAGCGTCGTCGTTCGCATCAACGACCGCGGTCCGTTCAAACCCGGGCGCATCATCGATCTCTCCAAAGCAGCGGCGGCCGAAATAGATATGATCAAAAGCGGCACGGCACCGGTACGAATCGAGCGAGTTGAGCTAGGAGAATCTATTCCCGATGAACCAACGGAGTATTTCGATATAAAGGTTCAGCGCAGGCGCTTGAAGGGATACGGGGTACAGTTGGCCTCTCTTCAGGACTTAGGGAATCTGATTCACTACCTCGATAAACTGGAAGCCGAAGGGATCGCGAATGTATTTGTGCAGATCGCGTATGTGAAGAAGGAGCGCTTCTACCGCGTCGTTATTGGCGGATTTGAATCACGGGAGACAGCGGCAAATCGCCTTGCAGAGTTGAAACGCCGCGGATTCGATGGATTCGTCTTTACGATGGTCGGTACCGAACCCTAACAGCCAATCAGTTCTTTCACCTTTTTGTACACCTTTTCAGGATGCTCGATATCCTGGATACGAATTCCGGATGAGGATCTGCCGCTGCCGACGGAGGTAGCAGGCGTGGCAAGTCGTACCGTGCCCAAATTGTACTTCTTCTGAAAGATCCCTTCTCGAAGCGATGACTCAGTGATTTTATCGTATTTGATAGTCTTCTCCTCGGACGCGAGAAAGCCCTCCATGTAGACAAGCTTATCACGATAGAATTTGTACACCGTCTTCTCGTACGTGCGTTTCTGCCCGAAATACACGAGGAACGGAATTCCGAAAAAGAATGCCAATCCCCAGAAGATAAACGTACTTCCTTCCGGCAAATTCAGCCCCAGCCATTCGACAGCAAACAACGAGAAACCGCCAAAGAAGCCAGCGCCCCAGATCGTAAAGAAGATTTGCAGTGGGAGTACAGAAAGTACAGCGACGGACGGAATGAACACCGGACGTATCGTCATAACTGGTTTGCTGTTGTCCCAGGTATCATACTTTGATCTGCCGTTCGTCTGGGTTGGTTCGGCTACTGCAGAGACTGTGTCTCCAGCGTGGGAAACAGACGTTCCGCAGGAAGAACAAAAGCGAGCCGCTGATGAGAGTTTGTTACCACATTGCGTGCAATACATCGATCAATGCTCCGACAAGATTAATACTACTTGGTACCATACAGTATATCCGATTCGAACCCGGAAGGAAAGTAATCGTTTCGTAAATGTTGCAGGATTTACACCCACCCCAAAACGCACACAGCCCGGCGGATGCCGGGCTGTGATTGAGAGATTGATCGATGCGGTTATTTGGCGAGCGTCATCTCTATCGTCTTGGTGAATACAGCGCTTGTTTCCAGGCTCTGCATCATTGCCGTGGCGATATAGATCCCGCTTCCAAGGTCAGCGCCATCGAAGGAGATGCTGTAGGTGCCTGCGGCGAGTTCTTCGTCGACAAGGCGGGCGACTTCCTGACCCAACAGATCGGTCACGATAATCTGAACCTGACTGCGTTCGGGAACGCTGTAGGAGATCTGCGTGCGCGGATTAAACGGGTTCGGGAAGTTTTGCTGCATGGCGTATGCATCCGGCTGGGTACCCGGCTTCGGGATGATCGGGCCGAGGTTCCACGGATGCGCAAGCGCGATCGATCCGGCGTAGTTCGACGGATTGATGTTGGTCACGGTCGTGAAGTTCTCGCGGTCGTTGCCAATAGCGCCCGTGCCGATGATCGGGTATTCCCACAACGCGGTGCCCGGCGCGATACGCGTGCCGACCAGTGCGTTCTCGTCCTGGATAAAGCCGGAGAGCACTTCGGAGTCGAAGTAATGGAACTGGATATCGGCCGTCCAGCCTGTGCCTGTCGCATCGATCTCCCAGTAATGACGCACGTAGCGGTAGCGGGAGATGTGCTTGGGAAGCTGGCCCGGGAACGAGGTGATCGTCATGCTCGGGATCGTGCCGCCCGTGACGTTGACCGTCGCGTACGGCAGATTGTCGGCATCGTAGAAGACCCACGGGTTGCCGGCTGCGCTCATGTCGGTCTGTGTCCCGGTGTAGGTCGGGTTTTCACCCGGACCGCCGGTCGAAGTCAGCGTGAGTTCGACAGGAACTTCGAGCAGGGCATTCGATGCGCGGACGCCGAACGGATAGTCGACGTTGTAGAGATACGCATCGAAGGTGATGAGGCCGTTGTGCACGCCCGGCTGCAAGCCGGCAGGATTGACTTCAAGGGTGAAGGTCTGATACTGGCGGCACCAGGGCGGGGTAAACGGATTGGTCGTCAGATACGACAGTGGATCCGGGCTCGATTTGATCAAGGTGATCCAATCGGTGCTCGTGACCACATCCCAGAGCATGTCGCCCATCGGGTTGCCGTAGTTCATCGTCGAGCTGATGACGGTATAGGTGCGGGTCATGATACCGGTCTTCTTGTAGACGCCGCTGAACTTGATCGGATTAAACGGCGTATCGAACCAGTCCGGATCGTTGCCGTAAGCGATTTTTGGCGGCGGGGTCGGGTTCTCGTAGAGACGGATTGCGTCGATATCGAGCGGTCCTTCATTCGCGGCGCTGGTCACGTGCCAGCCGATGTAGATCGGGGCAACGGTCAGCGGGGTGTTGAAGAACGGTGCCACGCCTTCGCTGCCGATAGCGGCGACAAAGCTCGTGTTCGTGAAGTCGCGCCACTGGGCGAAGACCGTCATCGAGGACGGATCCGGGGACGTGCCCCAGGCGAGTTCGAGCGACTGCATGCCGCCGGTGCGGCTGCGGTACTGGAAGGCTACGCTGTAGCTTGTACCGACTGCGAGGTCTGCGGCGGGACTGAAGAACCAGTCGTCGGCAGAGGATGCGTCACCTGGATAGGTGCCGCCCTGCGTGCCGCTCATGCCGCTTGCGCCCTGGCTTTCCCAGCTCGCACCGCCATTGACGTCGACAACCGAGAAGCCTTTCTCCCAGCCCGGAGGCGAGACGAGTTCGAAGTCTTCGAAGCCGTAGGTCTTGTCGTCCTTGACGTTCGGGGAGGTCATGGCGTAGTCGTTGGCGGCGTTGGCATCGCCGGAGTGGAAGGCTGCGACGTAGAACGGCAGAATGCCGGTCGTGGTCGGGACGTGCGGGGTGGTGAAGGTCACCACGGCGGTGTTGCCGTTCCATGCCGGGGAGAGGGTCTCGGAGACGCCGTCTGCGGCGGAGGAAGGCACCGAGTTCTCTTTGTAGGTCAACGGCACGGTCGAGGGATTGTTTTCGTAGCCGTTGTTGACGATGGTAGCGTGGATGACGTGCGGCATATTCTCGATGCGCGCCCATCTGCCCACGGTGTTATCGTACTGTACGTGCGTGACGATGATGTCCTTTTCGGGGAAGTCGCCGATGGCGATATCGTCGATTGCAACACCAGTGTAGGTACTGACGCTGCCGTCAGAACCGAAGTGCCAGCGAATCTTGACATTGCTTTCGCCTGCATATGCGCCGAGCCCAAAGACGTACTTATTCCAGCCTGTCGTGCTGTAACCAGAGTACTTCGGAGGATCAATCGGACCGCTTGTGCTGGTGCTGTTATACGCCGGACTGATCGGGTTTATCTTTGCCCATGTTGCGCCACCGTCTGACGACGCTTCAAGAATTAGTGCATCGTAGTTGTTTTCGGTATTGATATTCATGTAGAACATCAGAACCGGGGCCGAAAGCGATGTGAAGTCGAGACATGGCGTCTGGACTGCGTTATCTTCATCGTCTTCGTATCCAGAGGTAAGTCCAACCATCCAAACCTTTGTACCGCTGTGAGCGGTGGTGATAGGCTTGGCATTGCCACTGGTACCGGTATAGTTCGGTACGCCCCAACCCCAGTTGTTGACATCGCCGGTGATGATTTCGCTGCGGAAGCTACCGTCGTCTGCCTCAAAGTCCTCGAAGTACGGGAACGTCGAGACTTGCTGATCGACCCACAGGTCGATGACATTGGCGAGCGTATCGTTGCGCGGGCGCTGATCGCCGGTCATGACCGTGTACCCGGTAATCGAATACTGGCCGAGCGCGTTCATGTTCAGCGTGGAGCTAAGCGTGTAGGTATTCGATGCGCCTGCTGCCAGCGTGCCGGAGTTGATTGTCGCAGAGATCGTCTGCGAGATCATGCCGTTCGTGGTGATGTAAACCGTCACCGGGTTCGTCGAGAAGCTGTGCGAATTGATTGCGTTGTTGCGCAGCTTCACCGTCACGCTCTTCGTCGCGGTCGGGCCGCAGACTGCAAGCGGATCGATGAGCTCGTCGAACGCGATATCGAGCGTCGGCGGTGTGTATTCATCAGCGCCGATATCTGGTGTCGTGCCGTTGCGCGATTCGCCGTCGAAATCGGTCGTTACTGCAACAGGCGTGCCCTGGTTGTTCAGCGTCGTTGCATCGGTGTGCAGATCGTAGTCGCTATAGTGGAACGGATTGACTTCCAGGTTATTCTGCTGGTAGGCCGGGTAGGCCGACTGAGCAGCGGAGAGCGATGTGTACGCGCTGTTAAAGTAGTAACGTGTCGTCGTATTCGGACCATACGAGTTGTTATAATCTACTTCCACATGTGCGAGTGCACCGTACGAAGCAGCATTGGTGTAGAAGGCGTAGAAGGTGCCAGTGCCCTGATACATCACCGTGTTGTTACGGAAGTCGTGATGAAGGTTCCGGTAGGTGCTTGAACCGTAGGAGTATAGCCCATAGCCTGTGCTATTCGTCATCATGTTGATGCTGTTGTGCCAGACATCGAACATATGTGAGTAGTAGACACGGATACCATAGTTGGTACTTGTTCCATGCATGGTGATCATGTTGTTCGCGATCAAGCCGCGCGAGGTGGAGTCGCGGTTCGAGTAGTACACGTAGATACCGTAGGTACCAGCAGCGACCTGATTATTGACGATCTCCGGTGCAACATGGTTGTAGTATATGTACATACCGTATGCCGAGCTCGTTTGCTGGCGATCGCGGATTTCGTTTCCGTCGACCGTCAAGTCGCCCTGGTAGTACATGCTGAGTCCATAGTAGTAGTAATCCGTAATCTTATTGTTACGGATGACGTTACCCATTGTCGGGGATGTTGATCCGCCGCCATACAGCCTGATTGCGTAGTACCCACCGCGGATCTCGTTGTTTTCGATCACGTTGTAGTTCGCATGGTTGCCGGAGCTTCCGGTGCTGGTTGGCGTGGATGCGCAGATACCCATACAGATAGTGTTGGTCGATGTTGTGCTGACGTTGATCTTACAACCGCTGATCTTGTTCGAATCCGCTTGATTCGTAAAGAACACCCCGTATCCATACGTGGAGCCGGTTGCGTTGAGTGTAAGGTTCTGAATGCGTACATGGTCTGCACCATTCAGGCCAATCACCCATGTGTAAGAACTCGATGTGTTGTATTGAACAATACAATTATCAACGTCAGTACCATTGAACGTCACCGTGTTCGTTGCTGAAGCACCCGGGATTTCGTCGATGGTAACCGTTTCATTGTATGTTCCTGGCTGGATGTTGAACGTAACAGCGCTGCAGACGCCGTAGTTATTCAGTGCAGTTACTGCAGCAGTGAGCGATGAAAAATCGCCACCCGTTGGGGCGATGGTGTAGGTCCCGGATAGCGCTGCCTGGACAGTTACCTCTGTAGTATCGTTAAGGTTGACTGTGTCCGCAACACCGTTGGGGCTGCTCGACCATGCGCGGATGGTGTACGGCGTCCCGTTCTGGAATGTGTACGAGCCAAGGGTGAGTTGCGTCGTTCTTGTAGCCGCCGTCAATGTATCGAGGAGACCGCTCCAGCTATAAGCCGTTTGCGGTGAACCGTTGATCGACCAATTCACGGTTGCTGAGCTAACCTGGTTCGTTCCATAGTTACGAAGGGTCACCTTCACATCCTTCGTGCCTGCGCAGAAGTTCATTGGCTCGTCGATAGAGGCAATGCCGACATCGTTCGGAGCGGTGATGAGCGAGTAGCTTACTTTACCGCAGAATTGGCGCGGGAAGTTCGGGAATGAGAAACTGGTCGTCGATGGACAGCTTGCACTGCCAGACGGACCCCAAGTCTCGGTATCGATCTTTATGTCGCCGTTCGAGAAGATATATGGGGAAGACCCGGTCTTGTAGCCGATGCCGCTGCTCTGAAGCAGGAAACCCCATTTGTCGCCAGGGCTCATGACACCGAGCGAGCTCAGATCGATAGGAATCTCTGTATAGCCGGTTGGTGTGCGGTCACCAGGAAAGCTCACTGTAGTTGTACCAACGCAGAACCACTGGTTATCATTGATACCGCTTGGATTTGAGGTTTTGGAGAACGGCAGTCCATTTGGATGCGCCCAAATCGTGACTGATACTGTTTGTGACGATGTAGAATTACTCACCGCATATAGACGGCAGAGCGTCATCGTCTTTTCCGCTTCAACAACGAGTGTCGTACCAAAACCTGAACTGTTGTTCGAAGTCAGGTTGGTTGACAGCTCGTCAGGACATTGCGCCTGCACTCCTTCGGGAAGCGCGAGCACTGACAAACATGCAAGGACTAAGGCGGTAGCAAATGCAATGAACCGCCCAGACTTGCGTCTGTGGTTAGAAAGTTTCATCGATTAACCTCTCGGGTTATGGGAATGTAAATGTGGGGGAATCTTATCGTGTCGCGATGAATACCAACGGGATTGAGGTCTCCCCATCGCGACGTGCTTTTTAAATGCTTATGAAGTGTAGACGAGATCCCTGCAGTCCCAAACCGTAGTAGTCGAATGAAATACGCATTCATTCGACAAAACCACAACAAGTGGTTCCGAAGCACTGTCAGATATGATCTTGTCTCCATTTCTTTCCTTTTGACCATAGCAAGGTCTACTACATCCCCTGCTGCCCATACAGGGAATGAAGACCAATATACCCCATGTAGTGAGAAAAAGCAACATAAATATTGTAAAATATATGATTACGAAGCATGTACAATAATGCCAAGCATAGCAATAGATCGTTTGTTTACATAATTGCTGCCAAAATGCAATCAAGGCATTAGTATTTACAATCACCTACCTTGGCATGCACTTCTACTACTCGTATTGTACCCTTGCTTTACTCTGCGAATAGATTATGATGCGTTGTATCCTATAGCATTGGTGGCGTGCTCCTCATTCGCGGCATGCGGCAGGGCACATTCAGCACTCCCAACCGCCTCAGGGCACACTGCAAACCGCGCCCTATCTTCACGGTGATTATCCTCTCTTCACTTCATTGTGCCTCAAGAAGAGTGGTTCGCCGATTGAGGGTAAACAAAAACCCCTTCCAAATGGAAGGGGTCGATGGACTTCCCCCGTTTTTGCGGACACTTCGATAAGGGGGTATTTTACCTCAAGGAGAAGTGTTTATGTCGAGAAAACAGTATAGTGACGA
>PABJ01000104.1 GCA_002699105.1 Ectothiorhodospiraceae bacterium
CTGCGTCGTTCGACGCAGGGCTATCTATTAACGGATGTGACGTACGCCGTTCCGGCCTTCAGCTGACATGTATCACCGGAACAATTGTTCTCCCTGGCAGGTAATCTCATAACAACAGTGATTCTCGCAGTACTTCTTTCATGAGGACGAGCTGCCTGCAAACGATGAGATCTCTTCCCGGAAAAATACACGATAGAATAGCACGTTGGGGTGTAGTGCTTTGCGCGTGTCTGCTTGCAGCTGTATCCGCTTCCACCTGCGCCTTTGCGCAATACGAGCAATCCTTCCCCCCGGAGGACAGCATCAAAAGCGCTGCCATTATTTCGGCCAGAAGCACCCGGCCGGAGCGCGTGAACGTAGGCCTGCGTTCCATCGATGTAAGCCGGTTCCCTACTGTGAGCGTGATTCTTGACGCCAGGGATTCAGTTGGGATGCACTACCCCGCGCTGAAACAAACCGACTTGACGATCTACCAGGACGGCCGTCCTATGAAGATTATCAGCCTGGAGCGCATCTCTATCGATAACAGCGTTCCTGTCGATATCGTCTTCGTGATCGATCAGACGTACAGCATGAGCCCGAAAGTGAATGAAGTGAAGTCGAACATCGCGGAATTCACACAGCGCATATCCGCACGGGGTGTGGACTACAGGCTGGGGCTTATATCGTTCAGCGATAGAATCGAACGGCGCCGCGAGTTCACCGAGGATGTGAATGAGTTCATCGGATGGATCGACGAACTGCGCATCGGCGGCGGCGGCGATACCGAGGAGAATGCTCTCCAGGGTATGTTCGAAGCGAGCGAATTGCAGTACCGCAAATCTGCACAGCGGATACTCATCGTTATCAGCGATGCGGCCTACCATGAGAAGGGCGATAAGGGCGACGGCAGAACGGAGTACACGACGCAGACAATGGCAGGCTGGCTGATCCGGAAGAACGTCCGGCTGTATGCCGTGACGCCGCCCGAGGTGGGCGACTACCAAACCTTGGCAGACGTCACCCGCGGCAGGCGGTATAACTTCACGGATGACTTCAGTTCCATCCTTGACGAGTTTACCGAATCGATCACCAACCTGTATTCTGTGCGGTACCGTTTCCCCGATGAAGTGCCGCCGGAAACCATAGCCCTTGAAATCCGGAATACCGAGGGCGACGTCGTCCTTGCCGAAGACGTTTCCATCCTGGATATCGACAAGAAGTTCATCCTCGAAGAGAAGATTCTCTTCGAGTTCAACCAGGCCCGGATTAACAGGCAGGCGTATGACGATCTCGACCGGATGCTGGCGATCCTCAAAGCCTATCCGAAGATCGAGATTGAAGTGCGCGGCCACACGGACTTCGTCGGCAGCGACGAGTATAACATTGCCCTTTCGGATGCCCGGGCGCGCGCCGTGAAGCAGTACTTCACCAATCGCGGGATTTACTCCGACCGAATCACCACACGCGGCATGGGGAAATCCAATCCCATCGCCCCGAACGATACCGAGGAAGGCCGCCGCCTCAACCGCCGCACCGAAATCATCATCACCAAAAAGTAACGCCGCGAGGCTGAAACAGCCCCGTTATTCCGTCGCGGGTCGAAGATCCGTCGTGGCGGACCGGAATCTATTCCTGTGTAGCACGCAGTATTAAAACACAAAGGGCGCTCAGTGAGCGCCCTCTGCATTACATACGGAATGTACCGTCTGCTTATTTCGCTTTCGCCAGGTTCTCGAGCACCTTTGTGAGGAGCGTCCAGAACTTCTCCGTCGCCGGGATGTTCAGGCGCTCGTCCGGGCTGTGCGCGCCTTCAATCGTCGGACCGAAGGAGATGATATCGAGATTTGGGAAGACCTCGTTGATCAGACCGCACTCGAGGCCTGCGTGGATGGCAGTGACCTCAGGCTCATCGCCGAAGAGCTCCTTATAGGCATCCTTGGTCGCCTTCAGCGCCTTGGACTGCATATTCGGCTTCCAACCGGGATAGCCGTCGCCGCTTTCGACCTTTAGGCCGGCGAGTTCGAAGACCGCTTTCACCATGTTCGTGCAATCCTGCTTTTCGGATTCCACGGAACTGCGCTGGCTCGTGCCGACAATGATCTTGCCGTCGTCCATAGTGACGGTGGCAAGGTTCGTCGATGTTTCGACGAGACCCGGAATATCTGCGCTCATCTTGATAACGCCGTGCGGACATGCATACAGGGCATTGATCAGTGCACTGAACTGTGCATCGTCGAGTACCTTTCCGTCGGCATCGACCTCCTTTGCCGTCACTTTCAGATCCGGTTCCACCGTGCTGATTTCGTTCAGCAGCATTTCCGTGACTTTCGCCATGTGCGCGATGATGTCGTTGACGTCCGCTTCGGGGACGTAGACGACTGCCTCCGCTTCGCGGGGAATGGCGTTGCGCTTGCTGCCGCCGATGAAGCTGTTCAGGCGTGCGCCGTGGCCGTTCTTGACGATCTGGAGCGTGCGTGCGAGCATTTTAATGGCGTTGCCGCGGCCGGTATGGATATCCAGGCCGGAGTGTCCGCCCTTCAGGCCGCCGACGTTGATTTCGAGCGCTTTGAATCCTGCCGGAGCATCTTCGCGGCGCATGTGCATGATACCTGCGGTATCCATACCGCCTGCACAGCCGACGTAGAGTGTGCCGTCTTCTTCCGAGTCGAGGTTGAGCATGATGTCGGAATTCAGGAAGCCGGGCTTCAATTCTTTCGCGCCCGTCATACCGGTTTCTTCATCGACGGTGAAGAGGAATTCCATCGGGCCGTGGGTAAGGTCTTTCGCTTCAAGCACTGCAAGACCGGCAGCCACACCGATACCGTTATCTGCGCCGAGGGTGGTTCCATCTGCGGTGATCCAGTCGCCGTCGCGGATGAGCTTGATTGGATCCTTTTCGAAATCGTGTTCTGTGCCCTTGTTCTTCTCACAGACCATATCGACGTGGCCCTGAATCAGGACTGTCGGAGCGTTTTCGTACCCCGGACTCGCAGCCTTTTTCACAACCATGTTGCCGGCGCTGTCTTCGGTGTACTCGATGTTCATATCACCGAGGAGATCCTTGAGGTACTTGAGAATTTGTTCTTCTTTTTTGGAGGGGCGGGGTACCTGGGTGATACCATAGAAATGCCGCCATACGGGTTCAGGTTGCAATCCTGCGAATACGTCAGCCACAGTTTGCTCCTTTGATTAGTGAGAAAGCGTTGGATTATCGATGTAAAACCGCAGCTCGCGGAGCGAGGCCACAGTCTAATAATGTACGCCAAATGGCATTCGGGAGCAATACCGAATCCGGCCCCCAAACCGCTTTTTGGTGCGTCAAAATGGGGTTTGCAGGCACTTCTCTGAATGGGTATGTTTACTCCTAGTGAGATGTAATTTCAGAGGACCACCAAGAATGAATCGTCATATACACTTCTTCCTGATCGCGAGTCTGTGCGCAGTGTGCTTCTCCGTTCCGCTCACCGCGCAGGATACGCCGGAAAACGCCGAGTTCAAGCTCGCAGTCGATCTCTATAACGACGGTCTGTACGATCTGGCGGAAGACCAATTCAAGGTGTTCATAGAGAAATTCCCGAACACATCCTCCAGCATTGAGGCGCGCTACTACCTGGGTTTGATCCAGATGGACCTGGGCAAGTACAACGATGCGCAGCAGACCTTCAAGGACGTCGCGCTGCGATACCCGGAGAGCAACCGTGCGCCGGAGGCATGGCTGAAGGTGGGAGAGGCATTCGAAAAGATGCGCAACTACGGCGAGGCAGCCTCGGCGTACTCGCGGCTGAAGACCTTTTATCCGAAGCACGCAAAGGCGGCGCAATCGCTGGTTCGGGCAAGCGAGAACTTCCTGAAAGCCGGCGATATCGATAACGCAAAGCTGAACCTGAATGCGGTGCTGCTAGAATACCCGCAATCGAACGCGGTGCAGGAGGCGAACTTCGGGCTCGGGAAGATCTATATCACCGAAGGCGACTACCAGCGGGCAAAGCGGGAATTCACCCGCCTCGTCAACGATCCCGATGCGACAGCAGAGATGAAGGTCAGGTCCACGGTTGCATTGGGCGAGATCGAGAACAGCCTGGGGAATCCATCGAACGCGAAGGCCAAGTTCGAGGAGGCTATCGCGCTGTACCCGCAAACGCAGGGCGTGTACGAGGCGCATATCCGCCTCGGCGATGTACTGCGGCAAGACCGCGATTTTTCCGCTGCTGTGCAGAGCTATACCAAGGTGATAAACGGCACGAATGTCCCCGATGAGTTGCGGCAGGAAGCGTACCGCGGCGCTGCCGAGTGCGCTGCTGCCGGCGGCGACTATGCTCGCGCGGTAGATCAGTACGAGCTGCTGTTCGACAAGATGAAGCAGGGCACAATTGCACCGTCTATTTACAAGAGCGCGGCACAGGCGGCCCGGAATGCCGGAGAATACTCGCTCGCCAGCCGGTATTTGGAAACGCTGCTGCGCGATACACTCATCGTCGTTGATCGCCGCGACGTGCTCGTAGAGCTCGCTGAGAATGCCTCAGAGTCCGGCAGCCCCGCCGATGCGGCGCAATGGTACCGCATGTATACCGAGCGCTATCCGAACGACGTAGGCGCGCCGTATGCGCTCTACGAGCTGGCAGAGGTGTACCGGGAGAAGCTTTCCAGTCCGACCCAGGCATCGGATCTTTACAGCCGGATCGTTGAGCAGTATAGCGGGAGTTCCGTCGCCGACGATGCGCTGTTCCGCAAAGCCCAGGTACTCGAAGAAACAGGCAGCACAGCGCTGGCATTGGAATCCTACAGCCGGCTTGTGGCGCAGTACCCTGCCTCCCCGCACGTGGAAGAGGCAGCGTCATTGGCGGATCGGATTGAACGCTATTCGCCCGTATCCAACGACGAATCCATTCAGCGCATAGCGCTCGCGCTTGGCAGCGTCAACGCAAATCCCGGCTCCGCGGATGCGAACCATCTCATCGGCACGCTGTATCTGTTCGATCTCAAAAAGTACGATAAGGCGCTTCAACTCCTGCGCAGTGCAAGCGGAGTCTCACCGGAATACGCCGAGGAGAATTCGTACGGTATCGCTATCGCAACGGCGATGCTCGCCAGAAAGGGCGAAGCGGGGGTACCCGAAGCCGTGACAGCGCTGGAAGCATACACGCGCCAATATCCCGCCGGTGAATACAAGGAGGCGGCAGCATACGAGCTGTTCCTGCTCCAGATCGACCGCGCATCTGCAGCGACAAAGCTCGATGCGGCGGAGGCATACCTTCTTTCCAGCGCCGCCGAGCACAAGGTGGAGGCGCAGTTGGCAAAGGCGGATGCGCTTGCAGAGCTAGGCCGATCTGCCGAAGCAGGCACCCTGTATGAATCCATCATCGCAGGCAGCGGCGAGAGCACACTCCGTGCGGAAGCGTACTACGGACGCGCCATGAACGCAAGTTCTTCCGGCGACTACGAACAGGCGATCCGCGACCTGCGCGAATATGTGAACCGTGCGGGCAGCGGCCGGCACGCCGCCGACGCCTATATGGAGCTCGGCAGGCTCGCGCTCCGCACCGGCAAATATGCGGATGCGGTGGAGGCGTTTCAGTCGCTGGTGCGCAGACACGGGTATTCGGAGCGAATCGGCGATGCGAACACCATGCTCGTGCAAGCGCTGATGGAAAGCGGCGATGCGGACAAGGCCGTGCTCGAATCCCGCAGGATGTGGCAGGCGGCGGAAAACAATCCGTTTGAAGAGGATGGAGACCGCGACGAGTACATGTTCCTGCATGCACAGACGCTGGCAGCCGCACGCGATGCCTCGGGTGCGAAGCGGGTGCTGTTGGAATACAGTCAGCGGTTCCCGAACGGCAACCATATTAGCGAAGTGTACTTCGCGCTGGGCCAGATGTACCGGGACGAGGGTAAGGTGGGCATTGCGACAACGTACCTCCAGCGCGCATCGGCACAGGGGACCCATGCGCAGGCAGGACGCGACGCTGCGGATCTCCATCTGGAAAGCGGCAACTACCCCGCTGCGATCCGGGCCTACGAGCAGCTCGCAGCGCAGGAAGAAACCAATCTCGGCAGGACGTACGCGCTTTCGCGGATCGTTGTTGCGCTGTACCGCGCGGATAGCCTGAACGAAGCGCAGCGCCGTGCTGCGGATTTCCGGGAGCAATTCCCGGATGCGGAACCGATCTTCGAAGAGTTTATGCTCGAGCACGGAAAGCATTTCTACCGCGCGAAGAAATACGATCAGGCGCGGGACTATTTCGAGGAGATCGAGGATTCCGATTCAAAGGAGATCGCCTCGCTGGCGAACCATTGGATAGCGCGTACCTTCGTGGAGCGCAACCGCAACGAGGATGCAAAGGAGAAGTTCCAGGACGTCGTGGACGATTACCCCGGAACCGAAGGGGCAGTGCTCTCGCTGCTTTCTCTGGGCCGCATGTCGCTGCGTGCGGAAGACTACACGAACGCCGCGCTGCAGTTCAAGCGCGTGGTCGATATTCCCGATCTTACGGACGCGATGCTCAAGGAAGCGCTCAACGGGCTCATCAAGAGCTACGATTTCCTCGGACAGCCGGACGCAGCCGCGGAGATGGTGAAGCGCTTTCTCGAAGCCTACCCAAACGATCCCTCGGCGTTCCGCAAGAAGATCGAACTCGGTATCTACTACTACCAGTTACGGTACTTTGATCAGTCGATCGCGCATCTGGAGAGCCTGCTCTCCGAAGCCTCGCCCGACGACCAGGCGGAGATCCGGTACTATATCGCGGATAATTACTTCTACAAGGGGGATTTCCGGCAGGCGGCATTGGAATACCTCAAAGTGCCGTATCTCGTGACTCAGAAAACCAGTCTGGATTGGGCCTCATCCGCGTACGCCGGAGCAGCGAAGTCCTACGAAGAACTTGGACGCTACAGCACAGCGCTGGAGATGTATCAGAAGATCGTCAACACGCCGAATGCCGACCCCCGCGCCCGCGGCCTCGCACAGCAAAATATCGACCGGCTAAAGAAGCTGATAGATTAGGGGGGCAGATTATATGGTAAACATGAAGTTTTCGTTTCTGAATTCAAATATATACTGGAAAGGCCGGATGTATTTTCGGCGTGGACTTTTTGAGCTTTTTAAGTCACAAAATAGAGTCACCTTCCGCGCAGAACGAGCTAAACAGGGCGTGCGGTATTTATTTCAGTTAATCCCTTCAACTTTCAGTTTGTTGTTTCTATGTTCATTACTTGTAACGGCATTATACTTCTTAAATCAAACCTTGGTGAGTGCGAAACTGTTGCCACTAATTGCAGTTGATTCAAACGCATTCATAGATATGAATATTGTGGTTGCTACAATATGTGGTTTAATGATGAGTATTTACTATGCTGCTGTTGTCACAATAATATCGACTAAATATAACAGGATTGACGATAGTTTAAGGGGTGTGCTGGTCAGCGAAGGCATAGGGATCCCGTACTTGACCTATTTAGGGATTTGTGTACTGCTCTCGATGATAAGTGTGGGCTTCGAATTACTCGGGTTAGCACTTCGGCCAATAGGTGTTTTTGTGTCAGTCATATTGATTGGAGTGTCAGTTGGGTCATTCTTGCAATTAGGGAGAAGGGTGTTTAGACTATTCAATCCAGGTGTGTTACTCTCCGAGTGTGTGCACAAACTTGTCAAGCTAGTTGAGGGTGTTACATCCGGCGATGTGTTTTCCGACTATAAAGTGTTCCAGAAATTCTCAAGAGAACAGGCTGTTGTATATGAACGAGCTATGCAAGCACTTCTTGATATCTATATTTCAGATCAATCGAAAGGTAACGTGTGCGATGTCTCTATTCATAGACAGCTGATGGCTTTTCTTACTTGGTATGTTGGACAAAAAACCAAGATTCCAACTGATTCTCTCTGGTACGAAGAGAAATACCTTCATCGTGAATGGTACCGTTCCTCCGATAGTTGGATAGGAGTTCCAACTGACACATTTACCACGCTGCAGCCAGAAGTAATTGGAAGTATGTATTGGCTAGAGGAAAGTATTCTAGGTGATCTTGTTGAAGTAGAAGGGCTGATTATACGTTCTGATGATCAGAATGTGATATACGAAATGTTCAAAGGGAGGATTAGCCATATTGAAATGGTAAGTCAAAAAGGTGACGTTGAGCATGCTATGGAACTCATCGAAGGGCTGCTAGAAAATATAAGTCAATCGTTTGGTGTCATGAATGGGGTGGATCATAACTTAACAATAATAAGTGCTACGGAGTTGTTGTGCTACGCCTCAATAGAGATGTTGGTCTACTTGAGACGATTTCAGGAGTACTGGAATGACGAGCGCATCGAATTATTGGTTTCCAGCCTCATGAAGGGTGATGAAAAGCAGATATACAAGTCGATGCTAACACCTAAGATGCTGAAAGATGTGGAGCTATTGCAAAGTAATATGATCAGAGAGATTGAAATCGAGGGGGAAGTTGTAACTGCTCAGTGGTTTGTCCGTGATTATTTGCGGTTACTATTCAGTCGAACTCTTTGTAATATAAGTACAATACTGACCACTAGGATGTCAGCACTGTATGATCGTATTTATGAACTAGCTGGTGAGAATGATTGGCAGTTGTCTGCGGCCTGCAGCAGAGAGTTAGAATACCTTTATAAACTCAGCCGATACAATGAGCAGTTTTATGTTGCAGTAAATAAGTTAAAAGAAAATGTACGCGTGGTAGGATTCGATTGGCCGAAATACCAAGCTGAGTCTTTGCGAGTATTAGTATCAAAGAGAAGACGAGTGGTGTATAACAAAATTAGTACATTGTGCCCCCGCATTATCGCCGCCGAGCGGGACCCGAGTGTACCTGACTACCCAGGCCAATTCCTGCACGGTATGGGCTACTATATCATGGATAATCTGAAAAGAGGATTGTACGAAGAGGTATGGGGGCTCTTTAAGTCATATTTGCCAGCGTGCATCTTAATGCATTGCAGTCTTATGCCATCCAAAGTAGTAAATATTCGTGCTAAAAATGAATTAATAATAGCGTATTCACCTCTCATGGACTTGATGTATATTACCGGAATCCAACTGATGGTTTATATGGCGGAAAATGAAGAGGAAAGA
>PABJ01000105.1 GCA_002699105.1 Ectothiorhodospiraceae bacterium
AGCCCGTAGGCCTCGCGGTAGTTCACCGTGATCCAATAGGAATAGAGTTTTGCCACTGCATAAGGTGATCGGGGATAGAACGGCGTCGTCTCTTTTTGCGGCACTTCCTGCACAAGACCATAGAGCTCTGATGTCGAGGCCTGATAAAAGCGGGCTTTCTTCTCCAAGTCGAGGAAGCGGATTGCTTCGAGGAGACGCAATGTTCCAAGCCCATCGACGTCCGCCGTGTATTCAGGGGATTCAAAGCTTACGGCGACATGCGACTGCGCGGCGAGATTGTAGATCTCGTCAGGCTGCACGTCGTGGATAATGCGGGTCAGGTTCGAAGTATCGGTGAGGTCGCCGTAGTGAAGGCTCAGCTTGGGATTGGGCTCGTGTGGATCCTGGTAAATATGATCGATGCGCTGCGTATTGAATGATGACGCCCGACGTTTGATTCCATGTACTTCGTAGCCTCTCGCTAGCAAGAATTCAGCGAGATAGGAGCCGTCCTGTCCGGTAAGACCAGTAATCAAGGCACGTTTGGTCATTTGGCTGTATGGTCCTTCACGATAAATTGTCCTAACTTGCTGAAATTCTTGGCCGCGAGCGTTCTGATACCGCCAACCCCGTTCTTTCGGATTGCGCGGAAGTCTTCGCGGCTCTTACGCAGGATGCGTTCGAACGAGCGGTTGCTTTCGCCGCCTAGCCGCATCTTGACAAGAACTTCGGGTATATAAGCAAGTTTGATTTGCCCCTGCACAAGGTAGCGCAGCATCGCGTCGTAATCCGCAGCAATGCTAAAAGAGGTATCATAGAGGCCAAAGCGCTCAAACACTTGGCGGCGCAGATAGAGCGTTGGATGGGGAGGCATCCAACCTCGCTTCAGAAATGCGGGCTCATACTGGCCTGACCGCCAGTGCCTGATTATTCGCGTTGGGTCATTAGCGGCCACATACTGCAAATCGCCATAGACACCATCGATCTTGGGATCAGCAAATGCACTGGCTACCTTTGCAAGAACGTTGTCATTGGCAAAGAAATCGTCCGAGTGCATCAGACCCACGACATCGCCGGTAGCCCTTTTTATGCCTCGATTGATTGCGTCGTAGATACCAGAGTCATTCTCGGAAACGACTTGCGTTCTTTCATCGGCAAGCCTCACGACTTTATCCATGGTTCCATCTGACGACCCTCCATCCTGTATCACGTGCTCTAAGTCGACGGCGGCCTGCTGCTGCACGCTTTCGATCGCGTCGCCGATTGTGTCAACGCGGTTGAAGACAGCGGTGATCACAGAAATTCGCATGTTTCCCCAAGCAAAATCATCCGATGGAGAAAGATAGCTTATCGCCTCGGAGTAGTGTCACTGAATTCAATGGCCAGTGTAGATTCGCCATTTCAATCTCGCGTGCGGTCGGTGTGTGTGTGTGTGTGTGTGTGTTTTCACGCCAATAAGAAGCAAGATATCCCTACGGCCATCAGGTGAACCTTCCTGTCTAGAACTCTGCACTTTTCAAAATATAATCTCAAACCGAGCCATTGTGAGTGGATCGGTGCCAGGCCACCGTTGCCTTTACCCCTTCTTCAAACCCGAACGGGAGGGGCCCGCAGACGCTTTCTGTCAAACTCATATCGAATATATACTCTGTGCGGATGTTATTAAGCCGGAACGAATTGTAAGGGAACTGCAGGCCGAACGCACCCATCGCATCACCGACGATCGCGAGCAGCCTAGCCAGCACCAACGGGACAGTAATGGGCTGACGAACGCCGAGCTCACGGGCGAGTGAATTGACGTAATCGCGAAGTGAGAGTGGTTCATAGTCTGCCAAATAAAATACTTTGCCGTTTACTTTAGGGTCATTGGTCTCAAGCAGGCGCATGTACTGATAGGCGATATTGCCGACATAAGAATAGGATTTGTAGAGGGCACCAGGCCCGGAATGGAAATACCTACCTTTCTCGATGTGGCTTATCAAAGATCTGTAGTGGTCGCTCATATGTGGGCCCCAGACGGTGGTCGGGCGTGCAAGGCTCCAAATCCCCCCCCCTCCATTAGCTTCGCGTACAAGCCTCTCCGTCTCGACCTTGCTTCTGCCGTAAACCGTGCTCGGCAGGTATTCATCGTCGCTGGTGGGTACATGGCCGACTTTACACACAAGTTGTGACGAGGTGTAGATTGCTTGAGTTACCGAGGGGGTGTTCGCTACCGCAGTCAGCAAATTTGACACTCCTTGGACATTTACGGCGTAGTCCCCGAGCATGCTGCCATCGAGATCTGTTCGTGCAGCAAGATGCAGCACATGAGTAGGTGCATAAGCAGAAACCAATCGAATTAATGCCTTGCGATCAAGCAGGTCGCATAGTTCGAATGCCCAGTCTGCCGTGGCCGGCGGCTTGGGTCGTAAATCGATGCCCATGACATCATGACCTTCATCACTTAGAAGATCGCAGGTCCAGCGGCCAATGAGCCCACTGGAGCCAGTTACTAAAACCCTCATCACGCCTCCGCCAGCCCAGAGTCGGCCAAAAGCTTGTGCCAATTTTCGCCATAGGTCTTGGCGCTGAAATCGCGCGCGGCGCGCCGCCGGCCAGAGAGAGCCGCTGCAAGGCGCTTATTGTGATCTTCGTTATAGCTGCCGAGAGCCTCGGCTAAGGTCTGTTCCGACACGTCCGTAAGGCAACTACCGCTGCCTTCCCCCACGGTCGAAGGAATCTCACCTTGATCTGATGTAACGAGGGCGCAGCCGGCCGCCATCGCTTCGAGCAGCACAAGCGGCTGTGCCTCTACTGGGAAACGGCTGGGAAAGACGAAAATATGGGCAGATTCGAAAAGGGCTTCTTTTTCAGCACCATTGGCACCCTCAATCCACTTGGCTGATACACCAGGCAACGCGTTCAAAGCTTCAATCTTGGACTCGATCTCGGCTCTCTTTATTTCAGGTGTTGTAAAGCGCGTGCAATAGCCGGTGAAAGCCATTGGCCCTACCAGCAGGATATCAATAGGTCGATCGAGGCGAGTTTCAGAATTTGCAAAAGCATAGCACGCCTCAAGAAACTCGAAGTAACCCTTGCTTTCGATCAAAAGACTAAGGTGTAAAAGCACAAGTGAAGCCTTGGGGTTTTCAGCGAGCGCCACGTGTTTGGCTCGCACTCTGTCTTCTGTGGCCAAGGCGAGGTCGGCGGTATTTGGCAACACAATTACCCGGCCCGCCGAGATGCCGAGTTCGATGAGTCGTTTTCGCTGCGCAGCACCAAGTACAGTTATTTTGTCAGAGGCGTTGAGCAGGCGCAGAAAAAATCGCATTTCCCGGCTTTCTATGGCCCAAGTCATGAATACAGAGCCGTGTAACGAGGTGACGAATGGTCGGCGTGGAAACAATCGACGCAGGGCGAGATGCGGCAAGCCCATACGCAAAAAGCTAGCCAGGCTTTGGCCATGATTAAACACGATCACCGGACGCCCCCTCAGCACGCTAGCGGCAAGCCAAGCCCAAGCGCGGATAACGCCGAAGCCGTAGTGCAAATAGCGCAGAATTGGTGACTGGGTGCGGTCAAGCGCAATGAACTCGATTGGGCGGCAATCCCAACCCATAGACCTCAGTTCGCGGATCGCGAGCAGCGTAGCAGCAGTTTGTCCAGAATAGCTTAGGGCCTGCGGATACGCAAAGACAGCGGCGCGGGTCATTTTGAGTACCGGGCCCGACCGTAGGCTGCATGCTCATTCGATTTAGAGTCAGCCAGGGGGGTGACGAAAAGACCAATCAAGAATGCTCCCCATATTGAAAAGAAGGTGTCATCGGCCAACACAGCGATTAGCCACCCAAGTAACGCGATCGCTGAGCGTGCCGAGAGGTCACGGTGGCGCCAACGCCTGAAAGAACGCCCTATAGCCGGGCCAATAGCGAACAACAGCAAAATGACGAGTGCACCGCCCCCGACGACGTGACGCACAAAAGCGTTGTCAACTGCCCCCCTTCTTATGAAATGGTGGGTCAAAGCAGCTTTGTTACCCAAGATTTCGATTTCCCCCATCAGGTCATAGGCACTGATGCGGATTGCAAAAGACCTGTCGGTTGCAAGATCGAATGTCCTCTGATCGAAGTACCCGCTCATTGCCAGAATTTGGAAGGCCGCAAGAATGGCAAAAATCAAAACGAGTGTATTCAGAGCTGTCAAACGCCATAGCCAAAAACCGGAAACGACCATCAGAACACCAAACAATATGAGACCACTTCGGCTAAAGGTCGCAACAATGAAAATTGCAATGAGAAACAGCGCCAGATAACCGACAAAATCTCGCGCCGTCCGCGGAAAGGCGAAGGGGACGAGGGTGGCAGCCAACAACGCACTGAAGTTGATAGCGTTGATCTCCATCTGACTTCCGAAGCGATATGACTGGTAGAATCTCCCAGCGCCAAGCGCGGCGAGTGATTCGAACAAAGTGAATTGGCCAGTCACAGCAAGAAATGCGAAGAAACCAAGAATAGCAATGACTACGCTCTTTGCAGTGATCTTGATCATCTCGTGAGCGGAGAGCACAGCAAAAAGAAACAGGTAGACGGCAAATTGCCAGACTACGGTCCCGGTCCCAACGACTTCCCGACCGCAGGTCACACCTGTGCAACTCAGAACCCAGATTAGTCCGTAGGCTGCAGATAAACCGGATGCAATAATGATTGCCGCAGAGATGCGGAAACGTCGATCCCGCAGAAAGCATACGCCAACAATCAGCAAGATAGCGACTGCGTCGAGGTAACCCCCTAGTAGCTGAGTATAGAGCGTTACAAATATGCCGAACAATAGAATTATGCCCATTGACTCTGGTAAGTCTGGCAACAGCCCCACACGTTTGGCGCTATACGCTGCTTTAGTTCTATTGCCTGAAGAGCTTTTCATCTTTGGTTGATCTCGGTGCGCATGCCTACTTGACCTGAGCGTTTGCCTGAAAGATTTCCTTGAGCGGTTCTTGCCATGCATTCTTAAGGCGAACGATATCGCGTTGCTGAAGTTCCGCCGTCTCCTTCCAGGTCGCAGGGTCTGTCAAAGAAAGCAGGGCGTCCATCATCTGTTGGGGGGCGATCCCGAGGTCGAAGTAGCTTGGGTGATTTGGCAGGATGTTGCGGTGGGCCTCGATATTGCTGAGCAGCATCGGAAGGCCGAGCGCAGCGCACTCAATAAGAACATTAGGGAAATGATCAACGATCGATGGAACAAACACCAAGTCGACCAGCTCGCGCAATTCAGCGATATCGTCACAGAAACCATGAAATCGCACCCTCTCCTTGGGCAAGGCTCCGATTTCATCGCGGAGCCTATCGAATGCATCGCCTCTGCCCACAATGGTAAATGACAAATCTGTCGACTTGAAAGCCTCGCTGGATAACAAGTCCTTCAAAATGAAGAAGCCTTTTTTCTCCCACTCCGGGTTAGCGATGAAACCTACACGCGTCCTCCTCAAACCGCTCACGTCTGGTATGCGATGCAATGAGATCCGCAAATCGTTTTCGAGAACTTTGATTTTGGCAGCAGCTTTAGTGAACGGCCAGCTCTTGAACCTTCTTTCAATATGAGCAGCGGCAAAGCAGGATTGCACCACGTAACGATCGCAGAGAAGCAGACAAAAGTACTGCAAAATATATAAATGGAAGGGGACCGAAAGGTTCGATCGGCAGATTGAATTTATTGTCGCCTTTTCATAAATTTGATCATTGCGGCAAAAATAAACGGCTTCACGTTTAAGGGGCCTGGCCACAATCGCTCCCCCGATGAAGCTGTATGATTCAAAAGCGAAGAATGTTTTGACGTGTCTACCAGAAATGCTTGCCACGACACCGGCCGCAAATTTGTTGAGGAACAAAGGTATGTAGCGCCTTAACGACCGCCCCAGGCTTTCGGAGCGAAGATCGCAAACTGATACATCGACTCTAAACCCCAATTTGCGCAAGCGCAGAATCATATCACGATGACGTGTCTCTGCTCCTCGCGCACCTAATTTGATAAACGAAGTGGCCAACTGAGGTGGGAATTCGTGCTCTCCACTTTTCCGTCGTCGAAGCATAAGATCAAACTGTCCGCACCTGAAAGCCGCGCCTTAAACGCCTACGAAGACCTCTTATTCGATCGAATGGCTTCCTAAGAGCACGCACCCGATCTTTGGCACCCAGTCTAAGCGCGCCGCAGCCACCAACTTGACTTGCAAAGTAATACGAAGCAAAAAAACTATGCTGAGTGTAGCCTTTTATGTATTCTATTTCATTCTGCGAAAAATACTCTCGCCAGCTTTCGTCTTCCTTTGGTGAACTCAATAATCTTTTATGCTGGCTTTCAGTGTAATTAGGAACAAAGACAAAACTTTGACCCCCATTATTGTAAGAGAAATTTAATTTCTCTTTTATTGTGTTGAGGGCTTTGTTTGGGCTCTCGCAGAGCTCTTCATACTTCACAAAAAACAGCTTTTCCGGACAGTGTTTTTCTAGGAAAGCAAGTCCGGCAACGTCTTCTTCATAGCGCCGCTTCCAAAAATTCACCGCGGCCCTCAGATTGGGAAAGCCCCAATCCCTTCGCATTATCGAAAAGATTGTGGCACGAGGGTCTCTGTATACATACACATAAGCCGCCGCTCCCATAAGGGTCTCCAGCTTCTCTGCATGGCTAATGTTGTCTGGCGTGTGGTCAATCACTGGGTGAATATGATTGACACCAAGTAGATGGCGCTCCAAACTTCCGACTAGTGCTTCGAATGGAGGCACGCCAAGCTCTGATTGATCCACAATCTCTTTTGGATCTTGTTCCCAAATTTTGAAACGGAAATTATCCACCAGTTCGGCAACATTAGCTTGAACGCTGCGTTCAGGCATGCACAAAACCGCTTTAAAATGAGCCTCTGGGATCACAGTCGCAATGAGTTGGCGTGCAAGCGACGTCGCTAGAAACGTAGTACCACTGCGTTCTACGCCGCCAATGAAAACTTTGGGTCGCTCATTCATTTTGCAAATATTTTTTTCAACTTGCCGATTTCGGTATTTTTCTTTTGATTTAAATCTTCGAGGTCGCCAACAAACAACCTCTTAAACACCTCATCCCCCAATACACTGGTCAGAACACCCTCTCGACCACTACGATAATACATCTGGACCGGGATTCCGTAGGAGACTGACGCGACCGTTGCGTGAACCATGTCAGTGTGAACCTCGCATGCTCCACTGTACAGCTTCAAGTACTCCCCTACATCATCTGAATAAAAGGCTTCGTAGTCTTGCTTCGAGGTCTCGGGCTTCATCAAACGATAAATATTCCTCAAGATAGATCTCGCCCTTGGCTCAATGGAAGGTCGGAGTGGCACATGTTCACATCTAATGACTTTACCGGCAGATCGTCCAGGGTCTAGCATTCTGTTAAACGTTCTAATAGTATACTTAGAATCGCTTTCTACAGGACTGACTGCATCAGCCACCCAATATGCGCAATCCATGCCCTTATAGGAATGATCAAACAGGTCCCCGTAGTGCTCTAGAGACTCATGGTCGCGCGCAACCAATAAGAATGGTTCAATTCTCTCAAGCGTTTCTCGAATTTTGGAAACGGTCGCTTTATCATATCCATAACCACCTGCACCAAGAAACACTATCTTGGGTTTATTGGGGAGACCCTCCAACTTTCTTGCAAGGCGAACCAGTTTTTCATTAAGGACGCAGCCAGCGATCGCAACGACTTCCAAATCATCAGCGATCACATCCAGCAAAGATGGAAAGTCTGGGTTGGCTGCTCCGTCACCTATCATCTCGAACTTGTTCGCGCCCAGCGCTGAGCACACACTTACATTCTCCTGGCCGAACACTTCGCGCAGGATGTGTTCGGCCCCAATTTTTACGAAGCCATCTCCAATATTCAGCCACCAACTTTTTAATAATGCAACTTTCGCCATTGCCTTAATTTTACCTTCTCAAAGTTTTCGTCATTAGATCGACTTCTGTATTTATCCCGCCTATTTAGGGCGAACCTACCAAAGAGATCGACGCTGGAAGGCATCTTTAATTCCCGCCCAGATTCCGATATTCATACTCAGGTCTCTCGAAACGGTGCGAAAAAGAATCGCGTTCCATATAATCATCGAGCTGAGAGAAGAATAGGCTGCTCCCAAGGCCCCATATTGCGGTATGAGAACCAAATTGAGTACTACATTTGCTGCGGTGCTAATTGCGAGAGCGCCTGTTATGCTCCACTCCTTGCGCGCAAAGTTCAACAACAATCCTACTGATCCAGTAAAGCAGTTCACAAGCTGCGCCAATGCCAGGATGATCATCGGCCAATAGGCTTCTTTGAACGCCGGCGGGAACGCAATGTCTAGAATTACGCGCCCGAAAGCGAGCAGAAACAGAACAAGCGCTGCAGATGCAGCCGCTGTCAACAGCGAGCTCTTGCGAAGAATTCTTTCAACTTCTTTCGTTTGACCGCGCTCAAGCGCTGCGCCCACATCCTTGGCAACCACGATATTCGCGATTTGTAGCGCCACGCCTACCTGTGCGCCAATCAGAGCAGCAACCTTGAACACTCCAGCTTCTTCAACCATGCCGAAGCTACCAAGCAGGACGATATCCAGGTTTGTGGAAATAGCGCGAAGGGAAGTTGTTAACCCGAGCGCCAAGGTCGCCCAAAGCCATAAACTGTGCTGGTATCTGTGAGCGAGGTTGCGACGCTTATGCGCCATGCGGAAGAGAAAGAAGCCGACCACAAATGCGAGAGCGACAGCCACGACGTTCGCAGCGATCGCTTGCCCAGCAGTCACACCCTTTCCACCTGCGGCCCAGGCAACGATTCCAATGAATATTAGTAACGCGGTCGGCTTGACGACGTTCTCAGGAATTTGGCTTCGCGTTACCCAGCCATACGCGCGAAGAACAGATGCGCGTAATGCATTCCAGGATGAGAGCAAGATGAGGGGGAGTCCGATCAAAATAAGATGGGCGATGTCTGCAGCATTCTTGGTTTGGGAGAAAACAAGCAACCCGCCGATCGCGACAAGACCCGCCAACGTTACGGCGATATAGCTCCAGCGGATAATGGAAGCCGTGGCAATGTTCTCATCCGCCTCGATGGCGCGAACTGTCTCGCGTAGAACGAGCTGTGGCAGTCCAATCTGTGAGGGAACGAGGAGAAGCGTTACTATCCCTATAACGTACACATAATAGCCAAAT
>PABJ01000106.1 GCA_002699105.1 Ectothiorhodospiraceae bacterium
CCACCGGACGCTCCCGGCCGGATTCGCACAAAATATCCCTTTCGGGGAAACACTCCACTCTGGGGAAACGGTATCGGTTCGGAGATACGTGAAGAAGGGGCACGATTTCAGTGTTAAAGATATTCAGTCTATGGTAGATGAACAATACAAAATCATGCGCGCTATAATTCCCATTCACCGTCAGCTTCAAGAGCGGGCGCAGATCGAGATATCTACTACACCATTCTATCATCCTATCTTGCCGTTACTTATAGATACTGACACTGCAACAATTGATAGACCAGGAGCAAAACACCCTAGCCGTTTCTCTTTTCCGGAAGATGCTGAAGGTCAAGTACAGCTTGCCGTAGATTATTATATTAAATACTTTGGCCAACCTCCATATGGAATGTGGCCGGCCGAAGGAGCTGTAAGCCAGTCAGCTATCCCAATTTTCAGTAAGTACAATGTTCGCTGGATAGCCTCTGATAAGGGTGTGCTCGCCAGATCTGGACAATGGGGATATGAAGTTGAAAACCCACAAGTACTATGCCAGCCATATCGCGCCGAAGAAAATAATGATGCAGTAATTATTTTTTTTCGTGATACTGAGCTCTCGGATGAGATAGGATTTTATTACCACGGTTATGCCGATCCTGAACAAGCCGCTTTTGATTTTATCACCAATATAAAGAACCGCTTCATACGTCATGTAACTGGTGAGGAAGATCGAGTGCTTAGTGTTATTCTGGACGGTGAGAATGCATGGGGAAGCTATCGTGACGATGCCCGTCCTTTCCTACGTTCACTATACAAGCTTCTGGAAGATGATAACGAGATACAAACGGTTACTTTCTCTGAATATCTTGCTGGGAATCCAGCACAATATGTTAATCCTCATACCATGGAATCACTACAAAAAGTTCACAACGTGTTCACAGGCTCATGGATTGATGAAAGTACGTCAATACCGGGGGTAGATCTGGGCACTTGGATAGGTGAAGCAGAGGAAAATAGGGGTTGGGAGTTACTGGGACAAGCAAGGAGCTTTCTTAATAAAGAAGAGGTAACCCGTGAGAAGAATCCAGCTGCTTTCGAAGCGCTCTATGCATCTGAAGGGAGCGACTGGTTCTGGTGGTTTGGCAAGGATCAAGATTCGGGTAATGATGAGGAATTTGACGATCTATTTCGTACCCATCTCAAGAATATTTATCGTGAGTTAGGAGCTGAGCCACCAGCAGAGCTGGACCTCCACATAGTGCCACATACCGTGGTCTGGACTTTCACGCATCAGATAAAGGAGATTCAATCAAGTGATCATTTAACAATTCGAACAAACTGTCCGGGTCTTCTCAGCTGGCAATTAAATGGGGGGAAATTTCATACTGACGAAATGTTGCCTTCAGGCGGTGTGATGGCAGGAGTACAACGTTACAATTTAGTCCTAGGCCCTTTCTCGGACGGGGCAGGAGAATTGCTTTTCCGGTTCCAATGCACTTATAGGAATTGCAAAGGTACAGATATTTGCTGTGAGATGAAAGAATACAAAGTTAAGATCAAATAATTGAATGAGGATACAGATGAAAATCAGGAGTAAAAATGAGAAACACTAAATGTAACACATTCTCAATAATGATCACAGATCAACTCGCAATCTCAAGTTGCACATTCTTTCGATGTAGGTCGGACCTGTTTATGTCATATTCGATGCGTAAATTAAAAATCTATCATGTAAAAGAGCAACGATAACTTGGGAATAGATATATTGATAACAACAAACATGAACTGAAGTAACGGTGCAAAAACCTTCATTACATAAAACAAGCTCTACCAATATTGTGGGTGGGATCCTTCCATAATATTTTGAGGTGAGGAGATTATGAATAAACAAAGAGTCTATGGTAGTCCACAATACATTTTTCTGCCAACCGACATTATGGGTTTTGATTCACTTTCAGAGCTTGCTCTGGATATGAGATCGTCCTGGAACCACGCCGCGGACGAGATTTGGAAGGAGATTGATCCCGTTCTTTGGGAACTTACACACAATCCCTGGCTGGTTCTTCAGACGGTTGCGCGCGACAGGCTTGAACATCTTCTGGTCAGCCCAGTATTCCGCAGTAAGCTCGAAGCTCTCCTCAAAGCCAATTGTGATGCTGTGGAGTCGCCTGCGTGGTTTCAGCAGTATCATTCGGAATCCCCTTTGAACTCAGTCGCCTACTTTAGCATGGAATTCATGCTTAGTGAAGCGCTCCCTCTCTACTCGGGCGGGCTTGGTAATGTTGCGGGCGATCTGCTGAAAACTGCAAGTGATTTAGGTGTGCCGGTTATCGGTGTAGGTCTTCTCTACCAGCAAGGTTATTTCCGGCAGATTATTGATAAGGATGGCGCACAGGAAGCTTTGTTCCCATACAATGATCCAGGGCAATTGCCTATCATGCCTTTGCGTGAGCCCAACGGTGAATGGCTTAGACTGGAGATCTCGTTTCCCGGTTACACACTATGGCTTCGTACATGGCAGGTGCGGGTCGGAAGGGTAAAACTTTTTCTGTTGGATAGTAATGATCCGGCGAATCCTCCCGCACTCAGATGCATTACAAGCGAGCTATATGGAGGGGGTCAGGAGCTGCGCCTGAGACAAGAGTTAGTTCTCGGCATTGGCGGATGGCGGCTGCTAAAGGCACTCGGCAGCGAGCCGGAAGTGTGTCATTTGAATGAAGGTCACGCCGCTTTTGTCGTGTTGGAGCGCTCCCGAAGTTTTATGGAAAAGACCGGACGGTCCTTCGAAGAGGCATTGGCTGTCACACGGGCGGGCAATCTCTTCACCACGCATACTCCTGTAGTTGCCGGTTTCGACCGTTTTCCTCCCGGCTTGGTAAGTCAACACCTTGGAGGTTATGCGGAGAAGAAACTCGGAATCTCGCAACATGATCTGCTTGCACTCGGCCGTCAGAATCCTGATGACTCATCGGAGGATTTCAACATGGCCTATCTTGCATTACGAGGGAGTTTCTCGATTAACGGCGTAAGCCGCTTGCATGGCCGGGTGAGCCGGCGCGTTTTTCAGTCGTTGTTTAAGCGCTGGCCTGAGGCGGAGGTGCCGGTGGAATACGTGACAAACGGTGTGCATATGCCTACTTGGGATTCGGCCGAGGCTGACCAACTGTGGACAGACTGCTGTGGGAAGGCGCGATGGCTTGGACCGACTGAGGGCCTTGGAGATCAGATTCGGTGCATCGGCGATGCACAACTCTGGCAATTTCGCACAGCTGCCCGCAAGTCGCTAATAGAGTTCGTACGACAGAGAAACTCAAGTCAGCTCGGTGCATCTGGGGTATCGACTGAAATGGTTGAAGATGCGAAGCGTATATTTGATCCGAATGTACTTACATTAGGCTTCGCGCGTCGTTTTGCCGCTTATAAACGACCGACTCTTCTATTGCACAATCCCGATAGGCTCCTTCGCATTCTTACAAATCCAAAACACCCCGTACAGCTCATTATCGCCGGGAAGGCCCATCCGTCAGACAGGGGGGGACAGGCATTGATTGAGCAATGGACGCATTTCATCAGTCAGCACGAGGCGGAAAAGCACATCGTCTTTCTAAGCGATTACGACATGATGCTGACCGAGCGACTCGTGCAAGGAGTGGACGTCTGGCTTAACACTCCGCGGCGGCCGTGGGAGGCGTGCGGCACGAGCGGGATGAAAGCACTCGTTAACGGAAGCATTAATTTATCGGAGCTTGACGGATGGTGGGCAGAGGCGTATACGCCTGAGGTCGGGTGGGCGCTGGGAGACGGGAAGGAACACGGCGACGATGCCGTGTGGGACGCTGCGGAAGCGGAATCGCTCTATACGCTTTTAGAGCAACATGTCATACCAGAATTTTATAAACGCGATGCAAACGGCATACCCACGGCATGGGTTGCGCGAATGCGCGAGAGCGTAGCGCGACTGACGCCGCGCTTTTCCGCTAACCGCATGGTGCGCGAGTACACCGGGCAATATTACATACCCCTTGCCGCAGCCTATCTGAAACGAGCAGCTGATAAAGGCGCGGAGGGCGCTCAGATCGTGAGCTGGCGGCGTACGCTGGAGCAATGCTGGTCGAATTTGCACTTCGGAGATATGAAGGTTCAAACGGAGGGTGATCTACATAGGTTCGAGGTTCAGGTATATCTCAACGAACTCGAGCCGGATTTTGTGCGTATCGAGCTTTATGCTGATGGAGTAGGCGGCGATCCTGTTCGTCTGGAGATGAAGCACGACCAGGCGCTTGTGGGTGCGATGAACGGTTACGTTTACAGCGCACAGGCACCGTCGACACGCCCGGCGTCGGACTATACACCTCGTGTCGTGCCGTATTTTTCCGGCACCGCGGTTCCTCTAGAAGCCGCTCAAATACTGTGGAGGTCATGATTTGATTTTAAATTGTGTCCATGGGCAAGGAACATTAAGGATTCAAGGCAAAGAAGCGCAATGCAAAAGACTCTGCAAATAGTACTTGTCATGTTTTTATGGGCAATCTGCTTCCCCTTGATCACTATTGGCCTTCCTTATGCACCACACCTGACATTCGCTGCTCTCCGCGCTTTTATCGCCGGTGCGACTTTGGTCGTCATAGCATTGCTTCTGCGCCGTGCTCTGCCCAAAGGTCTGAAAACCTGGTTCATGCTAACCATGGTAGGTCTCGGCGCAACGACACTTGGCTTTTTCGGTATGTTTCACGCTTCTGAATTTGTTTCCCCGGGTATTGCAACAGTCATATCCAATACACAGCCAATACTGGCATCGCTGTTGGCATTTTTCATCCTGGGAGAGTACCTGAATACACGTGGCAAGTTGGGCCTACTTCTCGGTTTTCTAGGCGTTATTCTCATCGCACTCCCGGGTTTGTTGTCTAATTCCGGTAGCACTTATCTTGCAGGAATCAGCTATATCCTGTTGTCGGCATCGGGGATAACCATTAGTAATGTTTTGATCCGTTACATTGCAACTGAAATTGATGCGCTAACTGCTATGGGTTGGCAACTAATTCTGGGGAGCATATTACTTGCGTTGATTGCAATCGTAACGGAGGATCCAGCCACCGTACAATGGTCTCCCGAGTTCCTTTTTAGCTTACTTGGGTTAAGCTTGCCGGGTACGGCCTTAGCATATTGGCTATGGTGCCACGTTCTTAGAATAACGGAACTTGATCGTGCAAATGTTTTCAGTTTTTTGGTTCCGATTTTTGGTCTACTTTTGGGGATGGCTTTTTATGGAGAAACCTATGGTTTTCTGGTTTTGGAAGGCATCGGACTGATATTACTTGGCATAATTTTGGTAAACTGGTCACAAAAGGATTGGTCTTGGGTTGTCAGGTTATTAGCAGGCGGGAAATAATCGTATGAATATGATTCACCTTTCAGTAGCAGCAATAACTGGCATTGGTATGTTTTTTCTAGTTACAGGCATTTTTTATGAGTGTCTGTGTATGATCTCGCGTACATTAGTTAGAGTGCCGGCAAAACCTCGCATTTTCATGTTTAACATGATTACGGGCATACTTATAGCTCACATTCTTGGAATCACAATATATGCCTTAGCCTATTGGTTCCTTGTTCATAATGTAGGAGTAACAGCACTTGCTGGCAACGTTCAGGATTATGTTCACGTTTATCTTTATTTCTCAGCCACCACATATACATCTCTCGGTGTCGGAGACATTTTTCCAGTGGGGGCGTTACGAATACTCACAGCTTTCGAGGCTTTAAACGGCCTCATTTTGATTACATGGTCGGCAGCGTTTACTTACTTTGGAGTGCAAAGGATGTGGAATTCCCATGACATTGGATAAATTGTATCTTCTAATTATGAAAAGTGAGAATAATTATTGGTCGTTACTGATTTTACCTATCCAGACATCAAAATCTTATAGAAGAAACTTAATGGAAACATTATATTATAAAAATTTCGGGAAAACAGATAATGCGTTATAAATGGTACTTTATTGCTGGTGTTGTCATTATTCTAGTAGCATTGGCTGCATTTGTGCTCTACATGAGTGACGAGAAGGAGGTTGCAGGAATCCTTCAAGCCAACGGCCAAGTAAGAGGAACCGAAATAACCGTCAGCTCCAAGATCCCGGGAAAATTGGAGAGGGTTTTGATTAATGAAGGGCAATCGATTGCAAAGGGAGATCTGATCGCCGATATCTCCTCTGACGAAATCCAGGCGAGGATCGAGCAGGCTAGCGCCCGGGTTGAAATATATAAAAAACAACAAGAAGTGGCTTTTCACAGCGTTCATCAGGCTAAAGCCGCTCTGGAAAGAGTCGAGTCTTCAATCAAAGAAGTTGAATCCCGGCTAAATCTTGCGAGCTCCGACTATAGGAGATACACCAAACTTGCGGACAAAGGAATAATTGCGCGTAGAGACCTGGAGGAGGCCGAAGCGCAGCTTAAGTCGGCTCAGGCGAACACCGATGCTGCGAAAGAATCGAGGGAGGAAGCAATCGCAACAATAGAGCGCGCAGAAGCATCGCAAGGAGTGATAGCTAATCAACTTGCGGCTGCTGACGCCCAGTTAAAAGAGATAAATGCGATATTCCAGGATACCAAAATTTACGCCCCTTCAGACGGTACGGTGATCAATAAACTCGCAGAGCAGGGGGAATTGGTGGTTCAGGGCACGCCAATAGCCGTAATTATGGACCTCTCAGATATATACGTCAGAGTTTATATTCCCCAGATTGACATCGGTAAGATCAGAATAGGCAATCCTGTTAGAATCTACGCGGACGCTTTTCCAGACTCATACTTTAAGGGGAAGGTGGTGGAAGTCTCCCAAAAAGCGGAATTTACACCTAAAGAGGTTCACATGAAGGAGGAAAGAACTAAGCTCGTATTCGGAGTAAAGGTTATGATCGAAAATCCCGAAGGGTATCTGAAGCCGGGCATGCCTGTCGACGTAAGAATAAGATGGAAGGAAGATGTTCCCTGGTAAGCCGATTATAGAAATCAAGGGGCTCAAAAGAAGATTTGAGAAAAACTGGGCCTTACAGGGAATAGAGCTTCAAATCGAGAAGGGTGAACTCTTCGGAATAGTCGGTCCAGACGGCTCTGGGAAAACAACTCTGCTCCAATCCGTATGTGCGATTCTCGACCCGACGGAAGGCTCAATAACAGTAAACGGCTTTGATTCCGTAAAAGACGCACCGCTTATAACATCAGGGCTTGGATACATGTCTCAGGCTTATTCTTTGTACGGGGATCTCACGGTCGAAGAAAATCTCGAGTTCTTTGCCAAGATTCGGGGGGTTCCTGAGGCAAGTTTCATCGAAAGAAAAAAGAAGCTCCTGGAGTTCTCAGATCTCACCCCATTCCTAAAACGTAGGACCAAGCATCTCTCGGGCGGCATGCAGAAAAAGCTCGCTCTATGCAGCAACCTCGTACACGAACCCGACATACTAATACTAGACGAGCCGACATTGGGGGTCGACCCAATTTCAAGGCGTCAGTTGTGGGATATCATTCGCGAGTACCATGACAGGGGAAAAACTATAATTGTCGCCACATCCTACATGGATGAAGCGGCAAGGTGCGAGCGGGTCGCATTTTTACTGGAAGGAAAGGTCATAGCATGTGACGTTCCGAAAAGACTGGGTGACAGGCTGGAAGATCTTTTTTTCACTCATATACAAAAGATTTCACCCGCAGGCATGGATGTCCCTTTTTTGAGAAAAGAGGGACGGGAAGTTTTGGTTGATGTCAAAGGGCTCGTGAGAAGATTCGACGGTTTTACCGCTGTTGACAATATGAGCTTTGATGTGAGAAGGGGCGAAATATTCGGATTCGTGGGGCCTAACGGGTCGGGCAAGACTACGACTATCAAAATTCTTTGCGGAATCATACCGCCTACGAGCGGCGAAGTCACAGTCGTAGGAGTGAATGTGACGAACAGGCCTGAGGACGTAAAAGGGAAAATAGGGTACATGTCTCAGAAATTCTCGCTCTATATGGATCTTACCGTTACGGAAAACATCAGCTTCTTCGGGAGAGTTTACGGTCTCGGTTGGGACGAACTGACGAAACGAAAAAAATGGGTACTGGAAATGGCGGGGCTAAAAGAGAAGGAGAACATAATAACGAACGATCTCTCAGGCCCTTATAGACAGCGGCTGGCGCTGGGTTGCGCCCTCATACACCATCCCGACATAGTTTTTCTCGACGAGCCTACGTCCGGAGTAGACCCGGTATCGAGACAATCATTCTGGGAAATGATAAAAAGCCTGGCCGGTATGGGTACAAGTATTTTTGTAACCACACACTATATTGACGAAGTGGAAAATTGTGACAGAGTCGCTTTTCTTCACAGGGGGCGCGCACTGGCGATAGAAAATCCCTCAAAGCTGAAGGCCCAATATGATATGAATTCAATGGAAGACATATTTATTCGGATGGTGAGAAAAGCCGATGAAAATTCTGCTGGCTTTAATTAAGAAAGAAACGAAGGAGATCATAAGAGACCCCGTCACACTCGGAACGGCTGTATTTCTTCCGCTGGTACTGCTTTTCCTCTTTGGTTACGCGATCTCACTCGATATTGATGAAATTCAGATGGCCGTTTATGACCAGGACAAAAGTCAGGATAGCACAGGGCTTATCGATGCGTTTACAAAGAGCGGTTATTTCGAATTAAACTATGATCTTGGTTCTGCCGAGGACGCGGATCGCGTGCTCGACAGGGGTCAGTCCACTATAGTGGTTGTTATCCCCCCCGATTTTTCAAAACAAATACTTGCCGGGAGAAAAACAAATATTCAGTTGCTCATTGACGGAACTTTTTCGTCCAAAGCTCTTATCATTTCGAATTATGCCACAGCCGTTGTGAATGAATATTCCAAACAGCTTATGGAGTTGAACCTAGCCGGCAGAGAACTGGTTCTTGATACGCCTGTCAAGGTGGTTCCCAGAGTCTGGTACAACCCTCCCATGAGCAGCGTCAACTACATCGTTCCGGGGCTCTTCGCCGTCCTGCTTATGGCTTTTCCTCCGATACTTACCGCATTATCGATCGTACGGGAAAAGGAGAGGGGAACGATAGAACAAATTTATGTTTCACCTATACGGCCATTCGTCTTTATCCTGGGGAAAATCATACCGTATGGGGCAATAGCATTCGGGGAGATGCTTTTAATACTTGCTACAGGGACCCTATGGTTCGGAATCCCCTTCGAAGGGAGCGTCTTCCTCCTGATTGCAATATCTCTGATATATGTTTTATGTACGGTCAGTATCGGATTATTCGTGTCCACCATCACGAAGACCCAGCTTGCTGCCGTGCTGTTATCTCTGATAATAGCACTCATGCCGTCCTTTCTGTTCTCGGGCTTCCTCTTTCCTATCACAAGCATGCCCTATATGCTTCAGCTCTATACATATGTATTTCCAGCGAGATACTTCAACGACATAAGCAGGGACATTTTTCTGAAAGGAGCGGGGATAGAGTATCTATGGAGTAATATACTTTTGCTGATTATTTACACCATTGTGCTTTTTTACATAACCAGTCTGAGGTTCAAAAAGAAGATAGCCTGATGCAGAGGATCGTAGCAGCGACCAAGAAGGAATTTCTTCAATTTTCAAGAGACAGGATGCTTATTCTCCTGATATTATGGACTTACACAATCGAAGTCGTGCTTTGTACTTATGCGCTCAGCTTTGATGTAACGAATCTAAGGTTGATCGTTTACGACCAGGATAGAAGCCAGACGAGTCAACGAGTAATTGAGAAGTTTACTGAAAGCGAGTATTTCGGCGAAACGTTTCTCGTATCGGACCCGGAAGAAATAAACAACCTTCTGGATGCGGGCAAGGCTGACATCGGCATCGTTATTCCGCCGGATTTTTCAGAGAGGCTTAAGGAAGGACGAACGGCGGACATCCAGATAATACTCAGCGGTACGAACTCGAATACGGCAAATATCGCAAGGAATTACGCCATATCGATAATCAACAGTTTCTCACTCGACGTTATTGTAAATGATCTGGCCGCTGAAGGAGTACTGACGAGCGTTCCAGCAATAGAACCAGAGATCAGGATCTGGTATAACTCGGAGCTCGAATTCCGTTATTTCATGGTTATTTCCATGATCGTCGTTGCCGGGGTTCTGGTAGGGATAGTTCATATAGCGGCGACGATGGTTCGCGAGAAGGAAACGGGCACCGTAGATCAGTTAATCGTGACTCCTTTAAAAAAATACGAAATTATCATCTCGAAGATAGTCCCGACGATGACTGTGGGGCTGCTTGCTCTCATCCCGAGCCTGTTAATAGCACTCTGGTTCAAAGTCCCTATCAGGGGAAGCCTCCTCCTTTTCTTCGTCACTTCAGCGGTAGCGCTTTTCTCGAGCATGGGGATCGGAGTATATATATCCACGATATCCGGCAACTTACAGCAGGCTCTCTTAATAGCTTTCTTCGTACTTTTCCCGCTGATGTTCCTCTCCGGAACACTGGTACCTATAGAAAGCATGCCTCTTGCTCTTCAGTATTTATCTTATTTAAGCCCTGTACGGTATTATATGGAAATAACCCTGGGAATATTTCTGAAAGCTAACGGCCTGACAATATTGTGGCCCAAGTTAATCACGCTTTTTGCCATCGGCATTCTGCTTTTTTCTTTCAGCCTCTATAGATTGGGAAAGAAAATGTACGCTTAAAGATTGTACTCCTCTCTTACTCAAACACTTCCAGCCTTATGCTATTATATCTGAAACAGAAGCTCTCTCTCATTCACATTCTTCATTAGTCAAGCTTAAATCCAGCTTTACAATACGTGAGTAGTACAAAATAGCATACCTTTGATTATTTAAAAACCGATTCGGTTTGATGTTGTATCCATATTTACTGGATTGTATGAACTTGGATGTGTTGATTTTTATCTCTTAAAACCGACTCGGTTTTATTGAGTAGTAAATATAATTTGATCTTTCAACAATTGAAGGGGCATGAATGATATGATAAAGTTTATCAAAGTCACACTACCAGATTGTGGCCGAACATAAATAAAATCAAGGGACCAAGGATGAGCAAAATAGATCCTGCAATTTTAGATCAATTTCGAACGGAACTCAGACAAATTGGCTACAAGTATATCAACAATTTACTGGAGTGGAATCATGTTACTTTTATACTAGAGAATGAAATATTGCCTATAATCAATAAAGCAGTCCTAGCCCGTTTTGAGGTCTTGGAACAGGAAAACAAACAACTTAAAGCTAGGTTTAATCAACTTTCGTTTAGCAATGATCCCGGAAGAGATAGAAGAATGATCGAACTATTCAAACTTGGATATTCGCGGGGAAGGATCGCCAAAGAGGTTAGGATGAGCAAATGGGGGGTGTCCAAAGCTCTTCGCAGACTAGGGGTCAACTAGGTTGATGGAAATATGGGATTTTTTAAAAAGCCGGCCTATATACACCTCACACATGACTTAGGCTTAAACTTTCTGATTTAACATATTACAATCACTAGTTATACAATCTTTTTAAACACACGATTTTCAATAATATGAATCAATTAGATTGTCTGACTTATACCTTTTAATGTTCTCCAGAGAAACCAATTACAGATAGATCTTGATATAGAGTAATCTTTGGACCACTTATAGCTAAATTCATATTCCGCAAGCTCCTTAGAATATTTATAGGCCCATAGAAGAAGTGAAAAACCTGTCTTATATTTTAGACAGTTGGTTTGATCAAATCGATGATCTGTTAAGCATTTAACAAGGGTGAATATATTATATTCAAAGTAGAGGAAAGGCCTATAGGTTTAACAAGGGCAAAGAGATAACACGATACTATATACCTGATGGGCCAGTATCAAACCGACCTTGATAAGGAAATGGATAATTATGACCTTGAGACCTTTATAAAGGATTTGTAAGATGGTTGACCCACATAAGGAAATTAGCCGATGAAATAGATTTAGATGAAAAGGTAGATATGGACATGGCTTACCTCGGTAAGGGCCACGAAACTTTATATTGTTATACTCATTACTGTAAATCAATACCCAAATATTTCTCAAACGGCAGAGCCACGCTTGACTTCAAATTAAATCAATAATATATGAGACTCAAGAAACCCACTTAGAGCAAGGCAGGTGATGTATTTACTAACCAAGTCCAAGTCGATTGTACTAGAAGCGGCCAAAGAGGGAAGTAAGAGGTCTGAATATTCTCCCTTTATCATGCTCATGGACTTTTTCATCTTCATTGGCTGCTTCGAGCACCTGAACTTGTGATTCGGTCATTATCCTTGTGTCCTCGGCAGCCCACTTATCGACCCGCTTTAAACAAAGGGGTTTTGTCTGAAGATCGCGACGGAGCCACAAGCTCCTCACTCCACTGACTATTATCTGTATCCCGGAGGCTTGAGCTCTAACTCGAACCTTACCTGCCCATGTAAGAGTACCGCCAAAAGCATTAGCTCTATCTCCTGATCTACTCTATTCCCCAGCGGGGGAATCTCCTGGACTTCTCTAAAGTCCCTCCGGGTCGTCCACTTCAATCGACTGCTTAATTTCGTAAGAGTGTTACTGGCTTACTCCCAGCTCCGAAAGGCTTCTAAGATGTTCCACACTACCCATCCAATTTGGAGGATGCTGAGCTTTCTTGATAAGATATGCTGTTGTTAACTAATGGGTTTTTATCCATAATTAAGATCTTTTAGCCAAATCTACCTAAACTAGCAGACCGTAACTCTTACTTCTTTAAGTCATATTTTGTAAATGCATTTCTGTACTGGGATGCTTTATTGGTCATTGAATAATTGATTGTAGAGTTCGGGAAAGCAGATTTAACTTCATGGATTCTTTTTATATCTTCCGAGTGCGGGTTGAGATGTATAATTTCATTTAGCTCATGTGATGTGTATGTTATTGCTTCGGGTTCGTCGGATTTTACAATTAGGGCCATGTTTTCGTTTGAACAAAACCATATAATACTGAGTAGAGCCTCTGAATAGACCTCAACGGCAAGACTCATTGTCCTAAACTCCGATAATGAAGTATCGGAAAGGGGGAATGAATTACTATGAGCCTTATCTTTTCGCTCTATGAAACGCGGCACTTGGAACAACCAATCTCTAATACCCATATTCAGACCTTGAATACCATCTTGGGGGTTATCTCCGTAACACTGTCTACTTTGACTACTAAGCCAGCTTCAAATCATAACCTATCATACTTCTTAGATGTTTTTGTGGACACTTTTTGTTGGGATTCTATTAATTACTACTCGCATTTCCGTCTACACGAAGTTTGTTTGATTGTAGTCGTTTTTGAAGACGGTAAACGGCATAATTTTTCTCAAGAAGTGACTACAAGATTCTTTAATAATTGCGGATGAGTAGATTAAAATTCATCATCTGTAGGCAAGGTAGACGGACTTGAGGACATACCACCCCTAACTAGCCTAGTTAGTTTATGTACACTGTCTCCGATTCTTACGGAGTGCCTTTCTTTAGCTAACCCTCTCTTCACAAGGTTCCTAAATAAAGTAGTTCGAGATATAGGAAAGAACTCTCCGGACGCAGAATTATATTGCTGGATCGCTTTCCACAAAGGGGAAGGCAAAAAGTAATAATATAAATCATCATAATACCCCACTAACTCGGCCCTATTATCGTTGAGGCCTCCTCCGATAATGTCGGTTGGGTTGAGTTTATTTTGTAAGCATATTTTTTTCTGGAACAAGAGTGCATTTAGGGTTTCATCGAATTTGACTATGGGGTCTTCGGATTGAAGTCTACGACTCTGTTCGGAAGCCAAATTGTTAAATATCTGCCAGCTTTCATCTTTGAGGTTTTTTGCAAAATCTTCGCTTATCGTTTGTTTGTCTAAAAGCCAATCCAGAACGTTCGAAATTGAGAATTGAAGGTAAGCTACTTGCTCAACAAGCTTCGGATGTACTTTAAGATTGTTTCCGGCATTATCTCTGAGTTTGAGAAAGTTCTCTTTAAATCTCTTTTGTATTTCCTCAATTCCTTCATCCTTTATCCAATTGATATAAGAGGACATAGCATGAGGAGCTAGATGGAGTTTTTTCTGAAATTCGTTTAGTTTGGAAGTATTAATATCTCCGGCGTTGATCTCAATGAGGGCGATACGCGCAAGCGAGCTCTGAAGCGAAATGAGCTCTTCTCCCGTAATAATAAGAAGGCCCCTAGGGCTATACCTGGGTTTTTCTGTGGAGTCCGGATTAAGCCTTCCTCTTTCAGTCCGATTACTGAACTCCCTAATTAGTCTTTGTGCGGTAACTTCTTTTTGTTGAGCTGAGTATCTTTGTGTTGAAGGATGATAATCGTCTAAGACCATAAGAGTATCTTTAAGTGTAAAAGCTCTTCTGCCCAGGGCATTTGGCGTGTCTTCAAAATTACTTAAGCCTTCAATTGATTCAAAAGGACCAAAATGCGAAAGAAGCAATATTGCAAGTGTTGATTTGAAAACCCCGGTTTCGCCATATAGATAAGTTGAGAAGTTCGGCATGGGACTTAACAAGCTTGTTAATGGAGAAAGGTAAAGAAATGAAAAAAGCGGAATTGTTATAGATCTTTCCCCTATATCAAGGAACTCTAGAGAAGCTTTTATTGCATTTAATTCGTTTTCGGGTTTTGAAGGTATGGAGTAGCGGTTAAGCTCTTGAGGGAGGCTTACACTGAGATTTTCTTTTACGATAGCCCCGTTTGATGTGAGGTAGATCCACTCGCCCTCGATCTTTCTCCATCCCGTGTGTGTGTAACAAACTATAATTTCCGGGTCAGATTGGCTCTGGATGTAATGGCGAACATAATCCTTTGCACTCTGACCTGGCTCTAATATTGCGTTAACTCCAAGTTTATGAATCCAATTCATACTTGCAAAGCTTGAAGCGGGGACCTCAACTGTTCCCAAATGTTTATCTAATGTTCTAGCTTCAATTAGATATGTGTTAGTGGTCTCAAGGCCGTTATCTAGAATTAGTTCTTCAGCTATTCTTGCGTCAAAATTTGCAATTGGAACTTTTACAATTCCGTCTAGGAGTGATTTATTGCGGCATAAGTAGCCTTGACTATCGAAAGAATATTTTGAAGTTGAATTATTGTAATTTTCACCGCTTTTTTCTGGTTTTTCGGCGTATGATAGTAAATCATCAACACTATTCGCAATTAAAAAATCATCAACTCCTAACTTATTACCATTGTTTGAGGGAAGGTATATATGCTTAATGACAGCACCCTTTCTTTTGAGATGTTCTGTGAGTATATCTAGTGCTCGCTTGACCTGTTCCTTACTCATCACATCATTATCAAAGACTATGAATACTTCTCTTCCTTCCCAAGCTATATAATCGAAATCTGCCGTTATTGTAGTTGCCCCAAATTCATTTTTGTTCTTAAAGCCAAATACACCTAATAGGTCGATTACACATTGGCCATGAGATGCTAACGCATCGGCCTTTTTAACTCCCTCCGTTGTGAACAGCCTAAATTTGGGATCTTTTAATTTGTCTATACAAACCGGTGGGACATCAATTCTCAGGCCTGTTCCGGAAGGATTTTCGTATTTTATCGCTTTTCCATCTTTGTTTTTTCTTGGGGTATCTGGGCGGTGAATATGTAAACCTATTTTTCCGTCAACAGTATGGATCGGTATAAGAAGGGTGGGGACTTGTAGTTGATATTTGAAAAATCCAAACTCTTTAAGACGTTGCTTGCCTAATATACTCCTATATCCTCTTTGTATGATGATTTCAGCTGATATACCTGAGTTCTTGGATAGTTGATCAAAGTGATGCTGGAGGAGTTCTGGAACTTCTACAGAAAAAGGATAGTGCAACTTATTTAGTGATTGAGGCTTTCCATTTTCCTTAGATTGAACGTACAGGGCTTCTTTTCCTTCTTTCATTTTGATTCTCGGTTTATCGTTTCAACGTCGAAATCAGAAAGCCAGGATTGCAGTTTCTCGGTGTCGAAATATATCTTTCCTCTAACCCTGCGGTGAGGAATGATACGTCTATGAATGTAGGCTCTAAGAGTATTTTCTGGAATGTTGAAGAGTTTGGATACTTCTTTAACTGTTAATTGTTTTGGTAAGTTCATTGCTACCTCCTGTATTTGCTTATACAAGAGAATAGCAATAGATATATTTGAGTATAGTGGACAAAGTCGGATATTTAACTTTGTCACCTTACAACATACTGTTATATCTAGATAATTAAAACCACATACCTTCTTTAGCTTTCCTAAGCAGTCTGGTAATGGTCTTGTCGCTTAAACCTTTTTTAAGACAAATTGGGCATCTCAATTCATGTACAAATCTTATATAGCTTACGGTTTTTGTCATGATATTGGTAAGATCCAAAAATTTAACATCATCATCATTAAGTTCATTCCCTAGTATTCTTATAGCGTTTATTGCATCTTGTTCTTTAGCTTTATTATCGCCAAGACTATAGCGTGTTTTACTCTTAGTCTCATTAAATGCTAGCATAACTTGATTCCATCTATCCATGAAAGCAATGGGAGATTTATAAACAAGAGATGGATGTTGCCCCTTCACTTTTGGAAATTGATGTTCAAAATATTCATCAGCATCGAGTACTTTTCGCTCGATTTTTGGTAAGACCAATAGGGGGGCTACTTTTATTAAATATTTTTTAGCTAGATTCGATTTTTCATCATCTCCCATCCAATTATGTAGATGTTGCCACCATTTTATTGATTCATCAGCAATAGTTAAGGCGTCTACGTAACTGCTCTTTATATGACATTTTTCCCGGAATTCCTTCAGATATTCTTTAATATCAGGCTTCCGACGCTTTCCGTTAAGTAAGGCTGGGCATTCGATTAATGCTTTAACAAGGTAATTGGGATTTTTAGATTCTAAGTATTGCTCTAAATATAGTTGGCAATTCTCATTAATTCCGTAAATGTCCTCTTTATTTCTTTTTAACTGTTTGCCAACCAGTTTAGGCGGGAACAATGGAGAAAAATCAACATCTTTTTTGGCTGTTTTAGTACCTTTTGATACAGGCATGTACTTAGTTTATCTTGTTTTCTAATCATTTTTCAAGCAATACGCAATACGATGTAAGCAGGTTTATGATGCCATTCCAGGGCTACATAGATGGCATTGGTAAAGGATATGTAATGGGCACGGTGCGGGAACTCGCTTATCGCCCGGCCCTTCAAAACCTGCTCGAAGATGTAATTCTCGGGGTCATGGCCAGCAACGATCCGGCAAGAAAAGAATGTGGAGCACCCGACTTTATATTATCACGGCACAAGATCGACGTTAGCTATGTTGAAGCTATGGATCTAGCCGATGACATGGATAAAACCGATGAGAGCGAGAACTTAAACGCTACCATGATTTCCTCGACAACCAGAGATTGACTGACTACCTAGGTTTCACTTTTTCTAGATGGTGCAAAGGTTGTAGTCATCCGTATCGGTGAAGTTCACGGAAAGTGTATTATGACCCCTTCCTGATAATTTCAGTCCGCTAAAAGCCATATTAATAGATTTTGCGGCTTTTCAAGGACAAACAATTAAGTCGGTCAAAAAACTAGCTGAGATGATAGAACATAAAGCACGTCTAATGCGGGATGTCTTTTTCAAAGCTGTCCGAGATGGAAGCGGACAAAGTACCCATTAGCAACAGCGTATTCTGAAACCATGATTGGTTATGGTATGTCATACAATGATCTTTAGGTTGTAGAGGTGTCCAAATAGGTGTCCGTTTTATCTCAATACTTGCCATTTAATACAGATTAGTACTTCTTAAGAAATAAACGTATGATTCTGTCATAAATCAGATTTTAAACAAAAGAGTAATAACCCATACAAACATGATAATGCCCTGTCAAGCCAGAGGTCGCGGGTTCAAGTCCCGTCGGCTCCGCCACTTTACCCCCTCCACAATGCTTTATATCTGACAAGGATGCCCAAAATCTTCTTATACGAACGAAAACCTTCAGGAAGCATTAGAAAAATTCCACGGCTATTTCTAGAAGAGCAATATAAAAACCTTAGATTTTAAAACTTGGTATACTTTTCTAGGTCTAATAGCTGTTAGATAACTGAAGCTATATTTGCTATGCTAGCTTTACAATTTAGATTGAGGTATAGGAAATGTAGGTAACCGAAGCTCTAATATTCCTTGATGAGAAAGACTTTCTCTCAAATGATTAGATAATATGAATGGGGTTGATATTGCTCATTAGCTTATGGATGAAAATAAATTAAGATATAATTTTAGCGAATTGAGTAAGCTGATAGTCAGAAAACCCACTCAATACACTCCGGAACGTGCTATAAGATTCAGAGACGCATTCAACCATTATACCAAAACTAACACAATACACATTATTTCAGCAATGAGTGATATGTTGGCCGAAAGAGGATGGCCGTACCCTTCATTCATTGCTAGAGAAGCGAAAAATAGGCCTGAAGGACTTTTAGAGTACATAAATATAATCGAGAAAAAACGGGAGAAGCACAAGTGGTCTGGTGTAGAGGGTCTATATAAGATGGTTGACACTGCCATGCCAATAATATTTGATTATCATAAAAAGATGATTTTTGATTGTTGGAGAACAACCCCTATCTTAATCGATAAAATATCAATCATCAGTCAAATTCAAAAATGCTACGATATGAAATTATGGATTGCTTGTATTTCGACAGCTTTTCCAATACTTGACTATCTAATAAGGGATTATTTTAAAACAACAAAGCTTGATAGAGATATAAATCGATTGCTTGCTATTTTCAGAAATGCTGGATTCACATCTTCTAAATTCAAACCCGGATTCGATGGATATAATAAATCTGATAAGACAATGACAGTTTCTGATTTTATCCAACAGGACCTACGATTAATTGGTATTGGTTTATCATCGTTTGTTGATACTGCATCAATTTATTATCAGTACTATCGGAAGGACTTTATGGCTCCTGAAAGTGAATACCCTTTGAATAGACATGCCGTAATTCATTCTGCTTCATCAGATTTTAATACTAAAGAGAATGCAGTCAGATTGTTAACTTTTATAGATTTAACTCTTGAACTTGAGTTTGCATTTAGAATTTTGCTCAAAGAAGAATAATTGCTCAAGGAAGTAACTATTCTCTCGACCTCTGCCTATCAAGCCAGAGGTCGCGGGTTCAAGTCCCGTCGGCTCCGCCACTTTTCCTCTCTAAAAATTCCAAATACGATAGCCCGGACAACGATTATATCTTTCCTTTCCCGGGGCTTTGCATCCTGCTGTTTCCGGGCCTGATGAGTGATAATCTCTCGATTTAATTTCGGTCCGGGGAGTTTGTTATAATAATCGAATCCGCTACTACCCTGGAGAGAGCAGTATGACGCCGATCATAGATTCTCATTTGCATTTTTGGGACATGTCCAGATTTAAAATCCCCGAAATTGAATCCTACGAAAGGTTAAAAAGAAATTTCAGCTTATCCGATGCCGCCCGGGCGATGAAAAATCTGAATGTGAAAAAAATAGTCTATATGGAAGTTAACCTGATACAGGAGCAAAAATATTCCGAGGCGGAGTACATCCGCCGCGTATGTGAGCAGGATGACAATCCCATATGCGCCGCTTTTGTCGGCGGCAATCCGTTGTCATACAGCTTCCGGGATTATACATCCTTATTTAAAGGCAGCCCATACATAAAGGGAGTGCGTCACGTTCTCCACCCACCGGAGGTCAAGAGAGGCTATTGCCTCGAAAGGGAGTTTGTAGAAAACGTCCGGTTCCTCGGAGAGCTGGGTTTGAGATTCTGTATATGCATGCGCCCGTCGGAGCTGGGCGACGCCGTAAAGCTCGCGGAGCTTTGTCCCGAGACTTCTTTCATCCTCGACCACTGCGGAAACGGTGCCCCGGCTATTGTCAACGGGTCTATCGGAGAGGATGAATACGGAATGGATATTTTTAAGCACGACCGTGGCCAATGGATGAGAGACATCGAACAGTTGGCGAAGCGGGAAAACGTCGTGTGTAAAATTTCGGGCCTGTTATTCAAAACAGACCCGGATTCCATATCCCCGGAGTTTCTCGCCCCGGCAATTAACCACTGCCTCGACGCTTTCGGGGCCGACAGGGTGATGTTCGGCAGCAACTGGCCCGTATGCACTCTTGCTGCATCATATGAAACTTGTGTCGAGGTATTGCTGGAAGTAGTTAAAAGCCGGGGCGAAGAATTCAAGAGGAAGCTCTTCTACGAAAATGTAGAGAGATTTTACGAGCTATGAAATTTACGGGGCACTCGTCCTCAGGCGTGCGAGTTCAGAAATACAGAAATTACCGCCGGCGTTTAAGCGACGGTCTCACGGAATAGCAGGAGACTGTGACTGGCATGCGCGGGTAGAGTTATGAGGAGGTAGGAGACTGCGTATAACCTATGTCGAGCGGCTTTGAGACCTCGGGTTTTCTTAACTTCCAGATCCACCCATCGTAAATAAAATGCAGGAAAGATGAGCCCGTGATGTATATCGCCAACGCATTTTCGTCGAATTTGATCCCCAGGTAGCAGACGCCGGCGAGAAAGAGCGAAAACCCTCCGCTGTAAATCCATTGTTTCCTCGATACCTTTGAGAAGAGGCTGGTATTTTCTGCTCTTTTCGTATATTTCGAATGCACGAATATGTTTACGAAGGCTATATATTCGATAGCATGTGAAAATCCGAATACAACATATCCTACAATAAGATCGTAGAAGAGGATCGCGTATAAGAAGAGGATCGATAATACGAAAAGGTTCTTGGGCAGGCTGATCTTATCGCGGTTTTTGAATTCCTCGTAGGCATAGACTACGGTGAAGTATACGGCGACTGCGAGAGCCGCGTAGGAAACAAGTGTAAGTATGGGGAGGTATTCCCCGACGGCATTTAATATCGTTTGGCCAGCCTGATATTGCTCGAGCACGCCCCTGTTCTTTTCCGCCAGCGCAAAGATAAGGTATACGACCCACGAGTATATTATCCCTTTATCGATCCATGCCTTTCCATAGCCCGCTTTTCGGGAATATATCCTCGTAAACCCATATTTTTGCGCTATCACGTGGTACATGGTCCATGCAACGGATATGGCCAACAGAAGCTTGAAAACCCCGGCTAGAATTGATATGACGGTTATAACCGCAAATGCGACGGGCATAAGGATATAACTCATCTTCCTTTTTACGAATTCCTCTTTTTGCCCGTAAACGAGCGCCATAGTGAGATGGCGGTGTACGAAATTGAATAGCAGAACAATTATTATGAGAGCGTTGCTATAATTCGGAAGGGACATGAACGCGAGAAAAACTATTATCCACCCGAATGTGAAGTACGTTAGATCGAAACGTGGATTTTGAATCCAGTATTTTTTTGTCTCCACCGCTAATGTGCTCATGTGACTTGTTATTCGATAAATCCCGTCTGGTATGAGAAAAGGACAACTACTATAATCCAATTCTGCTTTTCAACGAAAACTGGTGAAAGTGTACGCGGTGGACCATAAAAAGCCGGGATCGCCCAAATCAAACCCCTCTACACCGCGTAAGCCCCGAAAAGCAGGCCTTCCGATCAGGGCTTTACCTATTTTACACTGTCGCACACTTAACCACAACGAGATGTTTAAAGCTATTTTGTCTAAAGAATTTTTACTCTGCGGTTAGATGCCGCGCAGGCGGCGCGTGAATGACGTCGCGTACGACGGCGAGCGGAAGAGGAGCACCGGGTCGTTCGTCGGCTGGATGCCGTCGGCCATGACGAGCGGGTCGTAATTTATTTTGAAGCTGCCCGCTTCGGCGTTGGGCGTCGCGGAAGTTATCGTAAGCGTCCCGGCTTTTACCTCCTTCCTCCCTTCGGGCCATAGGACCGTGGGATTTGTCTGCTCGTCCGTGGGCTCGCCGATCGTAACTATCATGTCCCAGCGCGCGGGGCTCTCGGCAAGGCGCTCGAAGAGGGCTTTTTCGAGGAAGTCGTTCGGGGCGGACGCCATCTCGGCGTCGGTCAAGAACTTCTCGCCGTCCTCGGGGACGAAGCGGAATTTTACGAGCGTCACCTCGTCCTTCGCGTTCACGAATTTAAACGTATGTATGCCGAAGAAGGGGCAGTTGGCATAGCTCGCGGGAGGGTTGTGAGTCTGCAGATATTTTGTCTGAGATGAGGCCTCGGGGTGCGACTTCGAATAGGCCTCGATCTTCGAAGGGTCCGGCTTGCCGGTCGCGGGGTCTAAGGCGAGCGCGAGGAATTTGTCGAGGAAGGTCTTCGGCACAGCGGCGAAGAACATGGGCGTATTGATCATCGTCATGTGGTGGAGGCTCCCGCTGGGCAGCCGGTATTCGAGACCGAGGCCGCGTGGGCCTCTGTCGGCGTCGGGGACGTTCGGGTTGCCGCCGGCTATGGAGAAGCGCGCGACGACAGCGATCTTCTCGCCGGTGAAAAGCCCCGAGCGCGAGTATGCAGCGACCTCCGGATTGCCGATGAAGAATCCCTCGGCGCCGATGCCTTTCGTGTGGTTGCGGCGCCGTCCGGGGTGAACACCGTAGGCGCCTTCGAGGGCGTTTACGACCTCTTCGGCCGTGGCCTCTGTCTTCACCTCGGCGGCTTCCTCGGCCTTTATCTGCGGGCTCTCGGCGCGTGCGGTGAGCGTTGGCGACGGAAATGCGGTCGCCAGCGTGGCGCTGCCCGCCAGTTTGAGCATGTCTCTTCTGCTGAGTTTCTTCTTGTCCGACATTTTATCACCCTCCATACGGCCTCGGATTCGCCAGCCCCGGTGACTCTGTTCTCACGAGCCGGTGACGGAACGTTCCGCATGAGCCCTACTTGTTAATTGGTATGCCTGTTCCCGTTCGGCGGATTCACCCTTCCAATAAAAATGCCATCCTGCGCACCGAAATAATACTCTGGACTATACGGTATTATTTTGTTTTAATTAACCAGTGTAATTCCGAGGCATACGAAAGAAAAGGGGGATATTCGAAATGAGAACCGCAGCTATCCTGTTTTTGCTCGCAATATTCTGCACGGGCGCGGCTTCGGCCCAGACCGACGCAGAGATAAAGGCCGTAAAGGGGATGAACCTGAGGTTCCAGGTTCTGCTTTACCAGATTTACGAGTACTCGAACTGGAACCCGCCGGCCGGTACCAACGCCGCGAGCGGGCTCTGGAGGGACAGGCTCGTAAAGGACGAGAGGTTCGTAAACGTCGGCAAGTTCTCGGCAGCGGGGCTCACGGGAGACGCCGCCAAGCTCGGGGCTGTTTTCAAGGTGTACTACGACGGCATCAGCGATACTTTCAACTCGAACGAGAACGTGGACTCAACGTGGGTTATCCCCGGGGACGGCTCGCTTCTCCGCTCTTCTCTCGGGAAGTCGGGCGAGCAGGTGTACGGCCTCAGCCTCGAGATATACCAGTCGGGTGGCGGCGACGAGGCAGAGAACAAGAAGTTCGCGACCGAGGCGAGGAACTCTGCCCGTGCGCTCATAAAGACCATCGACTACAAGGGGCCCGTCAAGTCGGGCACGCATGCGAACCCGCAGATAGCGGTTTCGGCCTATAACGCAGCCAAGGCCGCACTCGCCGAGCTCGACAAGCAGTTCGCGGGCGACTACAGCGGCCCCGGGGGGCCGGGGGCGAAGGTTATCAGGCAGGTGCTTACGGAGATGACGAGCATGCCGACCGCGCTTGCCGAGCTGCCGATACCGTGGCTATGGCCGGGATGGCAGATACAGTATCAGTACATCTGCCTTACAGGGTCGATAGTGCTGGAGAAGGTCTCGCCGCCCGATCCGCAGTGAAAACAGATCGCCGGTGATGGTGCGCTCTTAATCCGAGTTCGAGAATCAACTTCTCCTGGTTCACGGGACAATAATGCTGTTGCAGTCGAGCAGGAAATTTTCACCATCAATTAGTATCCGACCGTCCGGGAGACCGGAGAATTCTTCACCTTCGTCTTCGCCGACGGGAATGTCATTAACGGTTTCTATTATGACCGTCGCCTGACCGATGGACGTCTCCGTGATACGGGAATGAATATCCTGACATTCGAGCGTGAAGCAGTCGATGTCGGTGCATGCGCCTCCGAAGACTACCGCGATCTCGTCTACTATCGCTCCGGGCTCGATGCTGTCGTCTATAATATCACACCAGTAAGGCTGACACACTGAGCCCGCGAGGCTCGTCGCCGGGCAGCTCAGGCTTACGTTGAATGTTCCGTCGCATTCGGGCGGGAAGCCGGTGCTCGGGGCAAAAGTCGGCGTAGGGGTTGGAATCTGGATACTCGTTGCAGAGCCGTCGCATCCGCCCGTCAGCATCAACGAGATAGTTACCAGTGACGAGATTATCACTATGACTGCGGACGTGCGCCGGACGAAACTGTCTTCGGCTTCTCTCATATTTATCCTCCATATGAGACAATTAATGAATTACACCCTCATCAATAATTTAGCGGCGATAAGGTGCAAATGCAAACTTCCTCGGCGAGGTTCCAATTACGGATTGGTGAATAGGGCGAAAGCAGTGATGGGTGTTACTGCGCGGCGTTTTTTTCGAGGCAGGAAAGGTAGTCGGCGAGGGTTTGGTCCCTTGCATCGGCTGGTATGTCCTCGGACATCGAGATATAGTTCGCGGCCTTTTTCTTAAATTCGTCCGTGACGTATCCGTTGGCGTCGCTAAACGCCACCGTCAGCGCCATGGCCGTCTCGGCGTCGATGTCCATATCGCCGGCGCAGGATGCGGAGACTTCTCCCGGATCGTAGACCTTGCCGGCCTTGGGCTGCATAGTACAGCCGGCGGAAACCAGCGCCGCCAGAAATACGAAGGTTAATATTCGAAGATCTTTCATATTCGTATAGTAGAAATTGTAGTGCCGCATTTCATGAAAATCAATTGGCTGCGGAAGGCGCTCACTCGCAATGACGGAATGGCTGGGCCACGGCCGGAGTCGATCAGCTTTCGTCGGGAGGGTCGAGGAGCTTCCGAAGGGTTGTGAGGAGCGTCTCGGCAGTGTAGGGCTTGGGAACGAAGTGATTTACGCCCGCACCGACGGCCTTGGCGACGCCGCCGCTAGAGGCCTGTCCGCTAGAGCCGATGATGCGGACCTTGGGGTTCATGGCCTTAAGCGCGATTATCGTCGCCGGGCCGTCCATAACCGGCATCGCCATGTCGAGCAGGACGGCGGCGACTTCCTTCCCGTGCTGTGCATATAGCGCCACGGCTTCTGCCCCGTTCCTGGCCACCAGCACCCTGTAGCCGAAACGCTCAAGCGTCTTTTCCGTGACGATTCGTATGCCTTCCTCGTCGTCGGCTATGAGTATCAGCTCGTCGTTACCCTGCGGGAGCTGTGTCTGTTCGCGGGCGACCTTTGCAGCGGATTCGGGTGTGGCTGTAGCGGGCAGGTACACATTGAACCGCGAGCCCTTGCCGACCTCGCTATAGAGGTTTATGAACCCGTTGTGAGCCTTTACGATGAGAAGCCCGGTCGCGAGCCCGAGCCCTGTGCCCTTGCCGACTTCTTTCGTCGTGAAAAATGGATCGAATATTCGCTCGCGGAGCTCGCGCGGGATACCCGTGCCCGTATCCTCGACCGTGATGACGACATAAGGGCCGGGATTGGAATCGGGATTCATGCCCGAGTAGACCTCGTCGAGCACGGCGTTTTCGAGGCTCAGCGTCAGTTCGCCGCCCCCTTCCATGGCGTCGCGCGCGTTCACGCAGAGATTCATAAGCACCTGCTGGATCTGGGTCGGGTCGGCGTTGACCAGCCAGAGATCCTTGGGCGCGGTAAGTTTGAAGCCTATATTTTTCGGGAACGTGTCGTTGATTATTTTTTGTATGTCCCTCACGACGTACATGGGGTTCATCGAGACGCGGCAGCCTTCGACCCCGCGCGCGAAGGACAGCACCTGGTTTACCATGTCGGCCCCGCGTTGTGCGCTCGACTCGATGCTGGAGAGGAGCCGGAGCCGTTTCTCGTCCGTTTCGTTCAGCTTGAGAATTCCTATGGACATCATTATCGGGGCGAGGACGTTGTTGAGGTCGTGCGCTATGCCGCCGGCGAGTGTGCCGATGCTTTCAAGGCGCTGGGCGCGGAGGAACTGCTGTTCGAGCTTCTTCCTGGCTGTTAGGTCGGTATTGATCGTCAGTATCGAATCCGGCTCGTCTTTTTCGTTCCGGACGAGCGTCCATCTGCTCTCGACTATAAGCTCCAGGTTGTCGCGGTTCCTATGCTCCATCTCGCCCGTCCATTCCCCCCTGGTGAGGGTGGTTTCCATAGCCGTATGATATTCGTTGGTATCCTTGTATATGAGCTCCTTTTCGGACTGTCCGACGGCTTCGCCGCTCGCCCAGCCGTAGAGCCTTTCGGCGCTCCGGTTCCAATAGAGTATCTTGTGGCCGAGGTCGCGGACTATAATCGCGTCCTGCGCCTTGTCGAGGAGGGCGGCCTGCTCGCGGAGCTTGTCTTCGTTTCTTTTTCGCTCGGACTGGTCTGTCATGCCGCCAATCATGCGGACGGGACTCCCCTCGTCGTCGTGGATGATGTAGCCGCGGTCGAGCACGTAGGCCGAGGAGCCGTCCTTCCTGAAGAAGCGGTATTCGTCGCACCACTCCTTTTCGCCGGAATCTATAGCGTTGTGAATGCCTGTAGTGACGCGCTCTTTGTCCTCGGGATGAATCCTGTTGTACCAGGACTCGATGCCGGGCTCGATTCGCTGTGGCAGGCGA
>PABJ01000107.1 GCA_002699105.1 Ectothiorhodospiraceae bacterium
CATCGTCGCAAAAACACCCATGTGGTCTGCTTCGATGAATTCGGTCCCATCGAATTGCGTCCCGCCCATGGCTCTGTCTGGGCAAAGCGCGGGAAGGTCAACCGATTGCCGGCAACCTACCGGCGCCCCCACGGTGTTCGCCATTTCCTGGCCTTCTATGATCTCCGTCAGGATCAGCTATGGGGCTACATCCGCACTCGCAAACGCACCAGGGAGGTGCTGGATGTCTTGAAATGGCTCCGCAAGCGCTATCCCCAAAACGAGCGGATCTTCCTGGTCCTGGATAATTTCTCCCCACATATCAGCAACAGTGTCAAAGACTGGGCAAAGGAAAACCGTGTCACTCTGATCTACACGCCGACCAATGCATCCTGGTTGAATCGCATCGAGTGTCAGTTCACCGAGTTGCGAAAGTTCGTTTTTGAGAACACCTACTACCAGAAACACGAAGACGTGAAATCCGCCATCAACCGCTTTCTTGCCTATCGGAATTCAAGAAACCGAAAACGCAAGAAGACTTAATTGAAACGGCACTAGAGTGCGTCGCATTTTCTCATAGAGACGGGCATCGGTGGGGAAGGCGATTGCCTTCTCCTGAACCGTTGTGTCGACCACGACCCGTTTCAGAGAACTTTCGGAAAGCATGCCGGCGCGCCGGGTGGTATCGATCAATTCGGCGAGCAAGGTTTCAACACCCTCGGGGCCAACGCGTTTCCGCCAACGGGTCATGCTGCTGGGATCGATGGGGAAGGTATGTTGAAAATATTCCAACCAACAGAAAAACTGCCAGTAGGGATTATCCACAAACCGCTCCACCACCCCTTCATCACTTTCATCAAACGCGTATTTCAGATAGTGCAGTCCCACCATCAGGCGGGTCGGCTTTCCGGGCGCCCCAACCATATCGACATAATGACCGCCCAGTTCCTCGTCAAAACGATCCCAGTCGATCGCTTTCGCCAGGCGGCACAGGGAATGTTTCAGATCAATGATCTGATCGAGTCGCGATTGAAACAATTGGGGGTGGGAGCGCTGCTTTTTCGGTTTCATTGTACACCGGATTTGAGGGGATGTAAACCTGTTTCCGGCAATTTCGTACGTTAAAACGAGATGTCCAGGGCCACTGATATTCCCCACCTGAAAGGGCTTCAGGGCCACTGATATTCTCCATGTAAGGCCACTGATATTTCCCACCTTCAGGGCCATTTATATTCCCCACTTTGTGCGAACCGGAAAACGATGATTTCCGGGATTCCCTCGCCATGGGTTTCTTCTGTGAACCGCACACAGGAGAGCGCCATGGCATACAAGAGGATTCGCATGAAGAACACCTATGAAATCGCCCGGCGCTGGCATGCCGGCCATTCCATCAGTGACATCGCCCGGACCCTGGGCTTCGATCGCAAGACGGTCCGCAGGACGATCGAGCACATCGAAGGCGGTGGGATCACCCGCGAACAACCCCTGCCCGATCCGGCGGCCTTCGAGACCCTCCTCCACGACAACGGGAATGACCGTACCTCCAGAGCACGCGTCACCGACCTTCTGCTGCCCTATACCGAAGAACTGAAGGCCCTGGTCAACCATCCCCGGCGGCCGTTGAAAGCGAAGTTCGCCTTCGAGGTCATCTGCCAGCGCCATCAGCTCACCGGCCGGATCAGCTATACCTCCTTCAAGCGATTCTATCGAACCCATTGCCAGCCCCCCAAGCCGGCCAGTACCTGCCGGATCGAAACCGAACCCGGAGATCTGGTCCAGATCGACTATGGCAAGATGGGGCTGCTCTTCGATGCCCAACAGGGCAGAAAGCGGAGCCTCTACGCCTTCATCGCCACCCTGGCCCACAGCCGGCACAAGTTCGTGGAGTTCACCTTCAAGCAGGACCAGCAGAGCTTCACGGCCTCTCATGTCCACATGTTCGAGTTTTTCGGCGGTATTCCCGCCCGGATCGGCTTCGACAACCTCAAAAGCGGCGTGATCAAGCCCGATCTCTATGACCCCGACTTCAACCGCACCTATCAGGAGATGGCCGGGTTCTACGGCTGCTTCCTGGATCCCTGCCGGGTGGCCAGACCCAAGGACAAGGCCAAGGTCGAGCGCGATGTCCAGACCATCCGCCAGCAGTTCTAAAAGCTGCTGGCCATCGATCCCGAGGCCGATATTCACGCCCTCAACAGCGGTATCCGCGACTGGCTGATCGAAGAGTATGGGCAAAAGCCCCACGGAACTACCGGCCTCCCACCCTATCCACTCTTCCAGGAGGTGGAGCGCCCCCTCCTGCGGCCACTGCCCCTGGATCCCTTTGAAATCGCCGTCTGGAAACGCGCCAGGGTCCATCCCGACAACTACGTGCAGTTCGGACGTCAGTTCTTCTCCGTGCCCCATACCGTGGGCAACGTCAGCGTGTGGATCCGGGCCACCGATAAGATCCTCACCATCTACGACGACAACCGGCAGCTCATCAAACAACACCTGATCACCGCTGCCAAACGGCATACCGACTGGAATGACTTTCCCGAGAATGTCCAGGCCGTCCTGCATGAGGACACCTACGCCCGGTTGATCGCTATCGCCGCCAGGGTCGGTCCCCACTTCCGCAAACTCATCAAGGCGCTTCTGGCCAATCACGCCTTTCTCAACCTGCGAAGGGCCCAGGGGCTTATCCGGCTTCTCGACACCAATGCCAGAGAACAACTGGAGGGTGCGGCTGCATATCTGCTTGCCAGGAACATCTCCCCATCCGTGAAAACCATGAGGCGGCTCCTGGAGAACCCCGGCGACTATATGGGGGAACCGGATGCTTCCACCGACGAGCCCACCCCGGCCATCGGGGAACAGACCCGTTCATTCATCCGCTCCGCGGACTACTTCATCAACCCCTGACCCTCACCGGAGAACCCTCGCCATGACCCCGATCGTCGATCTCCAGAAGCAGCTCAAGTCCCTGAAACTCTCCGGTATCTCCCAGGTCCTGGAACTCCGCCTGCTCGAAGCGCAGGGAAACCAGCTTTCCCATGCCCAGTTCCTCTCCCTGTTGCTCGACGACGAGGTGGAGTTGCGACGGGAACGTAAGCTTCATCGGTTGATCCGCCAGGCACAGATCGGCACCGACCACACCCTGGAATCCTTCGACTTCCACTTCAACCCCGCCATCAACGCCGCGCGGATCAAGGCCCTGGCTACCGGAGAGTTCATTCGCAAGGGGGAGAACGTCTTCTTTCTCGGTCCTACCGGCACCGGGAAAACCCATCTGACCAGGGCCTTGTGCCACCAGGCCTGCCGGGGTTATCTCACCGTGGCCTACTACAAGTTCTATCAGCTTTTCAACGATCTCGAAATGGCCCGGCTCAACAACCGGCACGAGCGGCTATTGAGGCGGTTGTGCAAGGTCGATCTGCTCGCCATCGACGACTTCGCCTTCCGCAAGCTCGACGCCAGGGAGGCCGAATATCTCTACGCCATCGTCGACAGCCGTTACCGGGTGCGGTCCATGATCATCAACTCCAACCGTGACATCTCCGACTGGATGGGCATCTTCCCGGATCCGATTATCGCCAATGCCATCATGGACAGACTGGCTCAGAACGCCCATCAGATCACCATCACCGGGGAATCCTACCGCAAGAAATTGGCGCCCGGAAAGAAAACGATTGAAGCAAAAACATGACCGGATTACTATTCAAAAACTAAGCGCACAGAGTGGGGAATATAACTGGCCCCGGGTGAGGAATATATTTGCCCCCGGGGTGGGGAATATAACTGGCCCCCGACAAACGAGAAAACGAAGGATTGTTTTTGCTGAAGTTGAAGCCTTATTCAGGGACGACTAAATACCAGACAAGTCGTCATCTTCCTTATTAGGATCTACACCTTGATACTTATCATGAAATTTCCCAAGGGCCATAGTAAGCGTTAATAACAGAATCAACCAAACAACGAAGGAGATCATCGACAAATCAAAACTTCCTCTAAACAGATCATAGAAAAATATACATACACAAAAAATAAAAAAATATGCTTGAAAAGTATGGCGAAAGACTCGCGCATACTTTCGGCTTTTTTTCCATTTAAAGTGAGTAACAAACAATTTATAGTCTGAGTTTGATTCAACGAGATAAAGAAAGAAGACAACAATAGAGGCCAGCACATTGGCTTTTAAGAGGCTAAGGATTGCAGACTTTACCGCATGAACAACTTCCATTTCATTTCCGCTCAATGTAAATATTTACAGCATTTGCCAGTGCAACGAAAGCATCAACGCCTTTTTTAGTAGGGCTTAGCCCGTTGGGAGGAATAAAAGGTAAACCGGAAGCCACTGATCGAATACTATTGTCAATGGCCTGTTTGTTATTTAAATAGAAAGTAGTTGAACCCAAAACCACATCTCCTGTTACTTTTGCGACTGGCTTTGAGAAAGCAATTATTTCACTGCCAATTGCCCCGGAAAATGAACTTAGGACTGCTGACGTTGCAGCAATTTCAGCGGCTACAGCATTTTTTGCCGCAACATAAGAATATTGAAGAGTCAAATAAACTTGTGAAGCAGCACCTTGAATTGTGGGCGAGGCTGATTGGACCAAAACACTTGTGGTTGACCAGGCAACCCCGGAATACCCCAAAGCAACAACCGCCCAAGAAGCAGCAAGAGCAAAATCCCTCGCTTTCGTTCTATCCAAATGGCGCTTATCCCAATCAAGAAAGGTGGAGTGACCAAAGTTTTCACTGACGTATTGAGCCATATCCAAATAACTGCCAACACCGGGATTGGGAGCATACGGTTCTCCTCCGCGCCCAGAAGGTTTTTCGCCGATATAGCTGGTCAGACTTCCCTTTTGTCCATTTTGATTTACTGTGCGTATCGTATTACCTTCATGCCAATGCCAGCGCCCCACACTATCACCCTCGGCCTGATAGTAAAACCAGGCTTTGCCAAAAGGATCAACAAAAACCATGGGATTATTTGAAACATACACGTAGGGACTGGAGTTTTGGAAGTCGTCCGCCATTGGGTCCACGCTCAGCCACCGCGCAATCCCGGAATCGAATTGCCGGGCCTCTACATAGTCCCACCCCGTCTCCGAATCCCGCTCCTTACCCTGAAACTTGAACTTGTCCTCTTCCTGGAAAATGGGACCGAGCATGTTGCGCATCAGGGAACCATAGGGATAGTAGTCGTTGCCGGCCACCACGTCCCCCGTCGCCCCATCGTCGCGGAACTGCACCCGGACACTGCCGAGATGGTCGCGAATGTAGTAGAAGTCTTCGGCAAGCCCCTCGTCATAGCGACGCTGCCCAAGCGCTTTGCCCATGCCATCGTCGATGTTGACATATTTTACCGCCGGGGCCGCTCCCATGGAGAAACTGTTGAGGCTCACCGGCCCGCTTCCCGACGGCCGGAAGGAAATACCGCCGGCATACTCCTCCGGGGTAAACACCTTGGAGGCAGGAACCGGATCGCCGCTGGACAGGATCGTTTCCACGGTCATTCCATAGGCGATTTCCAGGCCGTCTCCCGCAGCGGCGCTGAAGTTGAAATGAATGGCAGTGTCCTCGCTATCGTTAAGCTCGGCCAAAATGGCGCCAGCGAAATTGCGCAGATAGCGCGTTTTGAAAGCCCCGTTCACTTTCTTCCACATTCGAATACCGTCGCCATTATACCCGTAGTTGAGCACGGTCTGAGCATTCGTTTCGATGCGCTTCGGCAGATTGAAGCGGTTGTAGGCAATGGTATTCAGTCCCCGGTTTTCATCGGCGGTCACGTTCCCGTTGGCGTCGTATCCGTAGACGCCGTTACCAAAGGTGTCGAAGTCCCCTTCGAATGCCCCCGCCGCAACGGCATCGGTGACAATAGATAGCCGGTTGCCATTGTAGGTATAACTGAGATTATCGACAAGTCTGCCGCCGTGATTCCGCAGCAAGTTGGTAATATTGCCCATGATATCGTACTGGTAGGAGGAATTATACAGATCGGCACTCGTCCCGAACGACGTCGAGGCGGCTAGGCGATTCAAGTTATCATAGTTGAACCCCAGGATCAACGGATTCCCATCCAACTGAGGTGTCAGGCTGCGAGTGGCGGCGATATTGCCGTTATTGCGCGGGGTAATCCCTGACGGCACTCCGCTGTAGTAGTGCAGCCGCATTGCAAAGGCATCGCTGCCGGGGATGTCGATGTCATTGATATCCGTTAGCCACCCGATGATGTCGTAATCATAGTCCACCGTCTGGAGGCCATTGGCAATGTTCACCGAGCCAATTTGGCCGTCCGCGGTATACCCATAGTCAGCAACGGGATCGGCTGGCTTCGTCTCACTGTCGTCAAAATACACCGTTTCTATGCGCCCATACTGATCGTATTCAAACCAATGATGCTGCAGAATTCCCCCATTCAGTTCGACCTTGTATTCGAGCAAGTTGAGCTGCCGGCTATACGCGGGGAAGAATTCATCTTTGATACCGGCCGGACTCTCCTCCCGGACACGCTCTAACAGACCTTCAGTATTGTAGGAAAAAATGGTCGTATAGGTTTCACCACCGACCGTCTCCACTCTTTTGCTCAGCTTGGTTCGGGTATGTTGGTTGGTATAACCGGCAATGGAATAGGGATCATCGTAATAAAACCGGACGTGCCAGTCGCCATCGGTTGGGAAATCAGGGTTATTGGCTTTGGATTGAGTAAAGTTTCCCGTTGAAAGAACCACTCCCCTTTCGATCATCCGGTTAAACGAATCGTATTTGATGTAGCCCATCGAATCGACAAAGGATTGATTGGGATCGATCGAAAAGCGCAACTTGTCGTGCTGGTCATACCGGTATTGGAAGTCGGGATTCAGATCGATATCGGTTTCATCGCCGGAAGCCACCTCGGCGGCCTGATCCGGGGTCTCCCGGGCGATCATATTCCCATGGTGATCATAACGATATTCGGTAAGCCGGTTGTCGGGGTGATAGACTTGGGTGAGATTGAGTTGGGGGTCATACACATAGTAGGTATGCCGATCGTCGTCATTGCCCGTATAGAAGGTCAAGCCGGAACGATTTTTTAGGGTATACTCGGTTATCCCATCTGCATCGGTGGCCTTTTCTTCGCCATACTTGGCATTCAGGAATCGTTTGTCATGGGAGGATTGAATGGCGTTGCTGCGCATGTAGTTGCCGGGGAGATGTCTTTGCACATGCCGTTCAAACAGGTCACTCGTGGATAGATCATAGGCAAAAGGGCCGTCACTCCCGGGGAAAAAGCTGCTCAGATCGCCCTGGGTAATCTGGGTCAATGGATTTGTAATGATATGTTGATTGCCGACCAGATTTTGGCGTTCCAGGAAGGTGTCGGCATATTCCACCGGTTTTGTTGAACCAACGGGGCGCAAAAGATCATCAAACAGATTCTCGCTGGCGATAAACGCCTGATCCTGTCCGCCCCGCCCTTTCAATACCTGCAATTCACCGACGACGCCATCGATGTATGAGACACTCTTGACGTGACTATAGCCGTCACCAAGATATGCGATTACGGTAAGGATATTCAGGTTGGTCGTATTTCCAGCATCCGTGGCCAGCACATATTCATAATCTTCCAGCGCAACGGAATTCAACTTTTTCCGGCTCAACCTGAGCTTGCCATCGTATTCATAAGTCCAGACGATACCATCAAAATCATTCCGTATTTCCTCAACCCTGCCGAAGTCATCATAACGGATGGCATACCCAAACTCGTCGGCCGGCAACATCGGGCTGTTGGGAATATATTGAAAATCCTCCATCACCGCGACGCCGGTCAAACGTGGACCAGGGGTCTGATAATCGTCCTCAAAAGGCGTGGCGGGATCCTCGGCATAGTAATATTTGAGGAAATAGTCGGGCCGATAAATTACCCATGAGTTTCCATAATCGAGACGATAGTCGATTCGCTCCTTGAGGACATAGTCCGGTTCATTTCCGATGGGATTAGCGAAATCAAAGGCAATATACTGATCGCTATTATGAAGGTAAACATTTTCGACCCCCCAGAAAATGCTGTTGTATTTGCGATAGGTGGAGACCTGATTCCCAATAAATGTCTCGGTCCCGGTTGCGACGCTTTCGATATTGGTTCGAAGGAAATTGCTCTGGCGTTCCTCAATTTGAGAAGAGATCATGTTGCGGGTTTTCATTTCCGGATATTCTTCAAAGGCGTATTGATAGTGGGTTTCCAGGAAATATTGGTTGCTGGATTCGGCGGTGGACCGCGTTGCCTTGGCATTGATGGCGAAGTTGTGTTGCCAATCGACTCGGGTTCGCAGAACATTGCCTTTATTGGCGCCTCCATCATACTCGAAATAGCTTTTTGTCGTTAGCGTGGAATTTTCATAGCTTTCGCTTCCCTCCTGATTAACCACGGTATTGTAAAATTTCAGACCAAACGGTACTGCTGTCGAGTAAATATCGGTACCATCCTCAAACAACAGAATCGCCGAGGCGGAGGCGTGATCATGGGTCATCCCCTCACGCGTGGTTTCTCCGTTGACCAGATCGGTGACTTCCTGTTCAGCGATTCTGCCGAGATAATCCCACATGCGGTTGTTGAAGGAAATATAGAATACGTTACCGCCCCCGGCGCTGACGTAAATGTGATAAGGGAGGGTATTGGGATACGGATTGGCGTCGCCGCAAGCAGGCAGGTAGCGGGTCTCTACTTCCTGGCGCGCATTGGTTGTCTGCGTGATGGAGCGATAGTAAACTTCGGAGGGGTTTTTTCTGGAAATGAACACGTAGCGATCGTTGTAATTTGCATCCATGAAATCGTATACTCTTCTGGTTTGCCCGCCATCTTCAAAATATACATCATCCAATATGATATTGGTCGGCAAGCCAACGAATTCATAGTTGCTATCATTTCCGTAGTCAATTTCCGTTTCCAAATCAAAATTGACCGGGTCGTAGGGTGAGGTGATTATCAGTTTATCTACCCGTGAATACGCATACTGGAGGTCATCATCCCACCCAGGGTTGCTTGGCCAGAAACCAGCGCAGTAGGCATCATCGCTGTAAATATGCCCTCCAGAATGAGCAATATGAAGAGAGATGCTTTGCCCTGATGGGCCTTGAAAAGGTTTGTTGTTAGAGGCAAAAACAATTTCCGCATTTTCGTACTGTATTGTCTCCTTCTTACCCGAAGGATATGTTATTTCCAACATTTGTCCCAATTCGACTCTGTCGATTCGGTTATTTCGCTCAGTTAAGTTTAAATCCGCAATGGAATAATAGCCGTTCAAATTTTCATAAGATACTGAAGCGGTTTGGGGATCGTGATAGGCGGGGAAATCATTAAAATCGACAGGTTGTTTATAAGTAAACAAGTACTTTTCTATAACAAGGCCGGTCGGATTCTTTATTTCGATGGAGGAACAGAATACATGTGAAGTTTCAATGGGTTGGTAGTAGCTCAAATCGACCGTTTGGACGTGATGCGTTTCAGTAGATCCCACCACTTTTTCATACAAGTGAATTTTGTCTATTCTTTTGCGACTAAGACCATTCGTTACGCCTGGTGGATACCGTCCATAGTGGTAGTGCACATAATCTTCTTCGGTATCGGCAATTAATTCAAAATCAAGTTTTTGTAGGTATCCCTCTATGCTTTCAAGATAGGCGGTTTGATATAACGTATAACTTGCATTCGGTTGGTTGGGATGAACATAAATATTGCTATGCACCGGGGTGTAGTCGAAATGGATTTTGTTCTCCGGGAGAACCGATGCTTCACTGAATTGTCCACTTCCATTAAACAGCTCAGGAATCGAGGTCGAATGATAGATATCCGTGATGCGCCAGGTGCTTACAAACAGGCTGTGATGAGCATATGAGCCAGGTTCATTAACATTCCAAGCAATTTGTTCATTCATTGAAGAAATCGTTGGCCTGGCGTATTTGTAGGTATGCCCTTCTTCATCGGTAACGAGAAAAAAAGCGAAATCGCTTTCTTCTATCTGGTTGCTTTGAGGATCAATATGCTTTCCCGCGGTTGTAAACCCATCTACCGTGACAGGTCCGTTGAAATATCCACGAATAACGCAGTTCTCGCCATTTAAAGGAAGAAACTGGAATTCGCTATATACTTGTCCATCAATCGGATCATCGTCAAAAAGCGGCGGATTGACTTGCGTGACACCAGTTCCCAAGAAACCGATGTGGACAAACCCAAAGGTCCGCCCTGATGGAAGTGTCAGATAATAAATGTCTTTGGATTCATCATGGTCACGGGCTATACCGGGGTCCAACAACGAAGGGAAATCAACCTGTTCATTCAGCTCATCATTATAAGAATCATAGTTTGCCTGGTGGGATAAACCGCCATGTACTGAACGGGTTATCGTTCCCGGGTTGTAACTCCATCCAAGACCAATCCAACCACTACTCTGGCGGTATTTGATATTGCTGTTGTAGGAAAACGTAACCGCCACTCCCAAACCATTCGGATTGGTTACTTCCAAGAGTTGTAGGGCCTTGTTATAGTGGCCACTCTGGTCGACTGTTCCCTTGTCATAACTCGGCACTGCCCAAACCTCTGGTTGGAATAATTCCTTCTCCAGAATATTTATTCCATCTTGCGCGGCAGTGCTGGACAGCAGGAAGACTATAGCAATGACAAAGGTTTTCTTCATGATCTGGTACCTTTTGGCATTTTGCCTGAGGGAAATGAATACCCCAGAAATTGGCATACCGAGGTCAGTTAATCTGCCAGCATTCATTTCTTCTCCAACTCCGATACTCGACCTTTCAACAGATCATTCTCTTTCTTCAAATCAATCATGTAAAGGGTCAACTCTTCGATTTTCTGAAGCAGTTGCGTCTGCAGTTCGCCCATACTAACGCCGTTCTGCTGCATTTCGGATGCAGGTGGTATTCCAGGCAGGTGCTTATTACGGCGGATGTGAGCTTCCACGTCACCAAGGGAAGGTAGCGCGTAGTCGGGTTCAAAAACGAAGTCCGCCCCCGCAATAGAGGTCACCAGGATTTCTTCCGCTTTGACAACGCCATCCACAACCAGTTTTTCGTCTGGCTCGGTAACCCCGATCCCGACATTGCCTTTGAAATAACTATACTCCGTATCATAGTCGATGGAAAACAGGTCGGTCAGATTGGTAAAGTCATTGCCTTTCTCGATAATCATCTGGTTGGGGCCGGTGCGGTAAACCAACTGCATGCCTTCACTCCCATCATCGCCAAACGCAAAGCCATGAGGGCCAGGGGTGCCGGGTCCAAGATCAAAGTATGTATAATCTGAGGTAATTCGGATATCGGGAGTCGTTGTGGAAGACTTGCCAACAATAGTTAGGGGAGCCGTTGGGGAGGACGTACCGATACCTACATAACTAGTACTAGTACTGGGAAGCAAATATGTATGGGACCCGCTTGTGCTGAGAAGCCAATTCGAAACTTTTTCCCCATTTGACCAAAACTCCTCGCCCTGGATAGCTCCTCCTACATCAAGGGGAAAAATTGGGGCCTCATTCAAAATGCCAACATATTGGGTGTATTCATTGGTATACAGATAATTTGAGGCTTCAAGCCAAGCCGCTTGAGGCGATTCCAATTGTGCAAGCCCCCAATTTCCAATTGAAAGCAATAGAAACATGAAACAGGCGATGTTAATACGTCCGCTATTTTTCATGACAGGCTCCTTGAGGATTGGTTTCGGCGATCTACAATGAACATTTGCAGAAATGATGCCAGCGTGGAAGGCCGTTATCCTGGTATTCTGTTTTCGCTTGAAAACGTCTGGTGCCCATTTTTCGGCACTCATTTTCAATCCTTGAATTAAAGCAAGAGCCCTGTTAGTATGTTCCTGCCCAGTTTTGGGCACCTTGCACCTCGGAAAGCTGTATATAACAAATATACAACTATCTGTGCCGCCTGAAATCCGGCAAAATTTCCGGAATTGTATTTGCTGTTCGCCTCTTCTCGCCCCTCACCGGGTTCTCCATTTTCATTGCGGATTTGCCCGAATGACCGTAATTTCGGTCGTCGCTTTGCCAGAAGACCGGATAAAATTCCAACGGGAGAACTGCAAATGGGAGTGTTGCCATGACGCTGACGCTAATGATCGAACGAAAACTGAAGCGTATCTTCAAAGTGCTCAAAGGGACCTATTTTACGATTTCGGCAAAAGGCTCCCCGTGGGAGAAAAGCTACTGGGATAAGGAGTTTTACCTGGAGGGGATAAGCGACGCCAAAACCATCAGCAGCAAAAAAAGCGAATACTCGGCCCGATATCACTATGCATCGACCGAAATGCAGATCTATCGGTATTTTGTTAATCACAATGCTGCTTCACCGGCGAGCATACTGGATTATGGCAGTGGGGCTGGACACTGGATCGACTTCTATCGGGATCTTGGAGCGGAAACGGCAGGCGGTATTGAAATATCCGAAAAATGCGTCGAGCATCTGACTCACAAATACAAGGAAACACCCAAGACCACCATCTGGCATGGAAAAATCCACGAGGTCCTTGAAACGCAGGTTACGACCACCTTCGATCTCATCAATGCCATTGGCGTCCTCTTTCACATTGTAGACGACAATGAACTGATTCAAGTCTTGAAACTGACATACGAAAAACTCAATTCTGACGGCCTATTTGTCATCGGCGGCAACTTTGGTCTCTGGCCGATGAACATAAATACCCAAGTAAAATTCGGCAGGATATTGAACAAGAGACTCCGGAGCCGTTGGTGGTGGACTCGTGAACTGAAGAAAGTTGGCTTCCGAGACATTACCATTTACCGGAATATCGGTTATGCCTTTATAAAGGACCGCACACCGGAAAACAGCATTCTGGTATGCAGGAAATAACCACCGCTTTGCGCAAGAGGAAGCACAGAGGAGGCGTGTCAGTGCCGTTTGGTGGCTTTACCTGGGAGTGATTATAGTGTTGCCTCCGCAAAAGAAGACGGCAGGTCAATACCAAGCTTTCGGATGCGGTACTGAAGGGTTTGGCGAGCAATGCGAAGCTTCTTTGCCGCCAGTGAAATGTTATATTCAGTTGCGGTGAGGGCATGGGTAATCACTTCGGTTTCTTTTTGTCGCAATATTTCGGTTAATCCAGCACGATTCCCAAACTCGTTGTCAAGTGGCGTTTGCTCGGTTCTCAATATCTGGAGTACATCCGACCTGGTTATTTCTGGTTCCGACGGTGTTTTTTCAACCAGAACTTTCATTACCAGGTTGTGCACATCCCGTACGTTTCCACAGAATTCGACCTGCCGGAGAACTCCGAAAATCGATTTGTCGACCAGCTCTTTCCACTTTTCCA
>PABJ01000108.1 GCA_002699105.1 Ectothiorhodospiraceae bacterium
AACGCCGTCGCTGATGATCATCCTCGGGCGCGTTCCGACCGGCTGGGTTTCAGGGAATCACGTTCCCAAGCGCCACCGTGCGCCAGCTTCCAGCCACGAATTAATCTTGTAATTCCCTACGATGTTGATGGTATGCCGTTGATCGAAGTTGAACGGTATCACGACGCCTTCTTCGTACCGCTGCGCCCAGGCAAGTGCATAGCTTATCCAGCCGCTGAACTTATCGGAACGTTCGGTGTTGCGCTTTTCGAGCATCAGTTCTATCCCGTATGCCTCCCCGAATGAGCCGTTGATGGGCTTGTCTGTAATCGTATCCGATGCTACGAGGAATGGATCTGCCCAGTTCGCAGGATCGCGAAGATCGGTCCCGGTCTGGTGCGCAGATGTCCATTTGAAGCCGGGTCTTATATCGCGTGTGACGAGGTCGTCGAAATCTTTGTAATAGAGGTCAACCTTTGCGAGCCAGCGGTTATCCAGCCAGCGTTCCACGCCCAGGATATAGTGCAGCGCGTTCTCCGCCCGAAGCGCTGTCAGGTACGGTTCTGAAAAATCCAGAAACTGCCTGTTATCGAAGAGCTTCTCGTAGCCCGGTGACTGGTAATACACACCGAATGCTGCCCGTACCGTCGTCGAAGGATCGACTGCATACGACGCGTTGATTCTTGGGCTGAGATAACCTTTTTGAATGCCGGTGTAGTAGTCGTACCGGAGTCCGGGCTGCAAGTAGAATCTATTCGGGATCAGTTCGATTCTATCCTGCAGGTAGCCGTGGAATTTGTGGTACTGCTGAAGCTGGATTGTCGGCTCAGTGAGCGCGCGGCTGCGCGGATTCGCTTCGATGATCTCCTTCAGATCGTCTCCGATCCTGATGTCGAAGCTGATCCCCGCATCGATATACGTCCAGCCAAACCCGGCCTCTACGTCGTGTGTGCCGAGGTGGTAGACGAATTCATTCGAGAGGCTGTACTTCTCCAGCACAAAGTCCCCGTCTACAGAAACATCGAAGAAGCGCGCGAGCGCTTTGATGCTATCGGCGGTGCCTTCCCATTCGCGCTCATCGAGCACGGGATCGAGAAAGCGGCCATCGAATTCCGATATGCCGTTATTGTTGTAGTACGAAAACACGACGGTGTTGAGCATGTCGTCCGATGGGGCATACGTCCAGCCAGTGCCCAGAACATGGTTGAACGTCGTGTTGTAGACAGACACACTATCCGGGTCCTCAGCACTGGAGGACGTGGTTACGTCCACACCGTCACGGCTCGTCACGCCGGTAACGAAGAACTTATGCCCTTCCCATGGCGAGACATTCAGACGTGTCTGAACATCCCCGAAGTTCGGAAAGGAAACATTCCCATCCACCAGACCTGCGCTTCGTGCGAACGGACCTACGATGAGATCGTAGTATGTTCTCCGCATCGAAACGAGCCACGAGCCGGGCAGATTCAAAGGAGAATCCCCTTCCAGCACAAGGTTCGCGTTTGTCAGGCTCGTATTGAGGTTCATGTAGAAATCCTTCTTACTGCGCCCGTCGCGGTTGGATATATCAAGCACCGCGGAAAGTCTATCGCCATATTTTGCGGGAAAGCCGCCTGTCAGCAAGCTGATATCGCTCACCGTCTCGGGGTTGAACATGCTCACTACGCCGTATAGCCTGTACGGGTTGAACACTTCGATATGGTCCATGACGATGAGGTTCTGATCGGGGCCGCTGCCGCGAATGATCAACTGAGAGCTGAAATCGTTCGGAGAAAGCACGCCCGGAAGCGCCTGAAGCGACCGCATGACGTCCTCGGCGGCGCCGGGAAGGAACTTCGCCTCCCAGGGCACCATCTTCTGCACGCTGACGCGGGTATCTTCCTGCGGCCTGCGCAGCGCATCCCCCACGACTTCGATCTCCTCCATCTCAACTGCTTTTTCTTCGAGGACGATCTTGAGTGGATCGGGCGTACTTGATGCCAATACATCGCGAACAACCTTTGTTGCATATCCAATCATGGATACGCGAAGATCGTACTCAGCATCTTCGAGCTTGTTGATTCGGAAGTTGCCGTCGACATCCGTCACTGCCCCTCTCCCAAGGTCTGTGACAAGAATATTTGCACCGATTAGCGGATCCCCTTCGGTATCGACGACAGTGCCGGTTATATATGGAACATCCTGCGACCGGACGGTGGTACAAAAGAATAACACCAGGGCCGCAGGAAGGAACAAAATCTTCATGTATCGCATCAAAGCCTGATCATAGGTGTCCCTCACTCAACACCGGGATATCCTGAAAAAATTCCGTAAGTGTACGGATTCCAGCGGATTACTCGCGACGCCTTTTGGCTGCGTTCTTTCTCTCAGCTATCTTATGTGCTTTACTGAACCAGATTATTTATGAAACGACGTACATTCCTCCAGACAGCCGCAGCGGCAAGCGCTGTGGCACTTCTTCCGGGCAAAAAGGCCTATCCCCGGCGCAAACTTCTCTTTCCACAGGAATCTCCCGAGCCCGCGCTCCAGCGTCTCGTGGATGCTGCGATGGATAAGGGTGCAGAGTATGCAGATGCGAGATTCGTCCGCTCCCAGCACCAGCAGATACAGGCGAGGAAAGAGGCGATTTATTCCATCAATGATCGGCATAGCGAAGGCATCGCACTGCGTGTGTACAAGGATGGAAACTGGGGCATGGCGGCAGTACGGCACGGCGAGGAGTACGATCCGCGATGGAAGGCGGAAGAGGCATGCGACGCAGCTCATATTGCAGGGAGCATCCAAAAGCTGCCCTTCACGAACGACGGAAGATTAACCGGTTCCAAACGCACTTGGCATGGCCAGAGCAAGAGGAATCCATTCGAGGTCCCTCTGAAGGACAAAACGGATTTTCTGCTCTCCCTCACTCGCCCGCCGCTGGAGAAGCAAGGGATCGTTTATACGGTGGCAAACCTGTTCTTCACGCGCGATGAATCTGTCTACGTAAACTCCCTCGGCGGAAGCGCCGAGCAGTCTGCCACGATCACCTACCCGAATTACGGCATTACCGCGTACCTGCAGCAGCAGGGCCGGATCGATTCCCGAAACAGCGATATCGAGCCGGTGCAAGCCGGATTCGAGGCAATTGAGGCGTACGACTTTAAGGATGACGTGCTGATCTCCGCCGATGAGGTGCTGGCAAAACAAGCGGCCGGGACGATCGAAGACGGCAAGTACGAAGTCCTTTTCACTTCTACACATCTTTGGAAGGCACTCTACGATGTGTTCTTCCCGCATCTCGATCCGTACAAGCTATTTGGACTCGATGGCGAGAATCCGCAATGGCGTCTGTTTACCCCGTCAGACATCGGGAAGCGCACGATAGGTTCGGAGTTATTCACTGTGCAGTACGATAATTCGATGCCGTTTGCACTCGGCACACACGGCTGGGACGCTGGAGGTTATCCGGCGCAGAAAGGCACCATCATCGAAGGCGGTCAGTTCCTCGGCTTGCCCGGCAGCGATGAGTTTCAGCATCTGGGTAGGCAATGGCGCGGGAAGTCTATGGGCGCTGCAAGCTGGCAGCATCAGCCGCAGTTCGCGATGCCGAACCTTGTCGTTCCACACACGGAAGAAGGCAAGAGCCTGCAGGAGATGGTTCAGGGAATTGAGAATGGATTCCTCATCGCGGGCCGGAACCAGAGCATTGTCGCTGCCGACGGGAAAGGCTACCGCTCCACCGGTCAGCTCGGTTGGTATATCCAGAATGGCGAAGTAAAGCGCATGGTGCGTGACTTCGTCTATGATGCGCGGCTTGAGGACTTCCTGGCGAACATCGTTGAACTGGGAGGACCGCAAACTGTCACAGTCGGCGGTGATCTCTTCCCTCAGAACAACAACCCCGGCTGGTCCACACCGTTCAGCGTCTCAATGCCGGCAGTAAAAATCAAAGATGTCCCGATGTATTCATCTGCGAAGTAACCAATGACGAACAAAGAACTTCAGGAACTGTTTGATATCGCTGCCTCGGCAACAAAGGCAGACGAACTCTTCGCCAGTATCAATATCCAGGACCGGAAGCGCATCAGGTTTGCACATAACCGGCTGCTCGAGACCAGCTCGGTCATTTCCGGATCAATCACGATATCGGTCCGGTTCGGCAGCCAATATGGCAGCGCTTCCACATCGGTACTGGATACAAACGGGATAGCGGCATGCGTGAAGCAAGCCGAACAGCAAAGCCTCCATACGCCATCGATTGAGAGCATTGTACCCTACGCCGGGAAGGCGGAGGTGAAGCCGGCACCGATAAACCTTACGGAGCCGATGTCGATACCGTTGCACTGGTATACCAAAGCCGGTGAGTCCATCCTTGCAGCAGCGGATGCGCGCGGCGTGTATTCATCGGGCGATGTGACGCTTTCAGGCGATCAATTGGCCGTGTTCAGTACACACGGGCTGTTCCTGGAGCAAAAATCGACGCCGGTTCACGTCGGAGTCCGCGTGTTCTCTGAAGACGGCACATGCGCCGGGTTCCACGAGATGTTCTCCTATGACTATTCCGAGATCGATCCGGAAACGGTAGCCAAAATCGCAATCGATAAATGTCTTGCATGGCGGAATCCATCGCCTCCCGAAAAAATCGGGCGAATGACAAGTGTCTTTGAACCGCGCGCTTTCGCCGCAATGATGCTGCCGTTCCTGCAGCAGTTCGATGAGACTGCATTCCGTGAAGAACGAAGCTTTTTGAAGAAGCTGGACGGAAGTTCCCGGCTTGGATCGAAGATGTTCGAGGATTGGGTCAACGTCCGGTCTGATCCCTACCACCCCACTGCACCCTCCATTCCCTTCACGCCCGATGGCGTGCCTATTGAGCCAGCTACCTGGATCAAGAAAGGCGTTATCGAAAACGCAGTACGGTCGCGGTTTGAAGCAGCCCGCGAAGGTACTTCCCCGCTGCCGCCGCCAAGCAACTACATCATGGATGGCGAAACAGGTACACTCGAAGATATCATCGCATCCACCGAGCGCGGATTTCTTGTGAGCGGGTTCGGGGGATTATCGATCAAGGATGTTAACAACTGCCTCCTCAACGGTCCGACCCGTGACGGGCTGTTTCTTATCCGGGACGGAAAGATCGAGCGGGCAGTCACCAATCTCATCTTCAACGATACGCCTATCTATATCCTTGAGCGCATGGAAAAAGTTGGTGCTCCGGTGAAAACCACTCCCGACGGTGTGCATCTGCCCATGCTGTTGCCGCCAATCAGAGCAACCGATGTGCTGTACGAACGCACCACGGATTTGGTATAAGTCACCGCCTGGCAAAGCGTTCCTGCACGAGCGGGTACAGCTCTGATACGAACAGTCCGAGTACCATAATCCCGGCTCCAACGTATCCAATTGGAGCGAGCACCTCGTCCCTCCAGAAGAATGCAATGATGGCTGCGAACACAGGTTCCATCGTGAATATGATTGCTGCCTTTGTAGGCGTCGTCTCACGCTGATATTTGCTCTGCACGAACAAGGCCACCGTAGAAGCAAACACCGCGAGATAGAGAATCCCGCCGAAGCTGTCCGCTGCAAGCGTGAGCCTGGATTCCTCCACGAAGGGCGAGAACGCGAGCCCAATTGCCGCGGTCACGATGAACTGGTAGAAGACAATTTCCTGATGGAAGGCGGCTTTGGTGTACACATCGAGCATGACGATATACAGTGCAAAGGCGAACGCACAGATGAGCACGAGGATATCCCCCGTCCCGAGCGAAGCGCCGGACGGAGTGCTCAGGAAATATATCCCTACCGCCACAAGCAGTATACCGATGATATTCCCGATGTTCGGCAGCTTGCGTTCGATAAGCACCTGAAGGACAGGCACCATAACAACGAGGGTGCCGGTAAGAAAACCGCCGTTGCTGGCGCTCGTGGTCTCCAATCCCATCGTCTGGAATGCAAAACCCAGTCCTAGTAGCACGCCCAGAATGAGCCCGTGGCGAAGTGTTTTCGCCGACGTCTTTTTTATATCTTTCCAGGTAAGAATGCCGACGAATATGGACGCAAGGACGAAGCGCGTTCCTTGCAGCATGAGCGGCGAATAATCCTCGAGTACAAACTTCGTGACAGTGAACGTAGAGCCCCAAATAAGCGTGACAGAGAGCAGGTACAAGTCTGCTTTCGGGAGGATTTTTCTTACGGTATTCGTCATCTATGGGATGATGCTTTCTTCTTGTGGGGAGCCCGATCCGATGGCCCATTCGGCCGAGCTCGATAGTCTTGCGGTGGTATACGGGGATATGGTTTGGCTGAAGACGCTCTACAAAGACAGGCCGGAGCTATACGCGCACGCGTTGGATTCCATGCTTTCGGTGCACAACACGGACACTGCCGCTGTCAGTGCAGAGATTGCAGCATTAGCCGATGAGCCCCAGCAAAGCGTTATCTTCTACGAGCTCACTATTCAGCACCTTGAATCCTACACAGGTGCCGACAGTGCAGCGGCTCCGGACTAGCTATCCCGCTCCAACCCGTATTTCTTCATTTTCGTATACAGATGGCTGCGCTGGACATCCAGCATCTCGGCAGTCTTGCTCACGTTCCACCCGTAGCGCTCAAGCTGCTTCTGAATGAAGATGCTTTCCGCCTGATCTTTGAAGTCCTGGAACTTCATCTCCTGATTGAAGATCGATCCGTATTCGTCTCCGCTGCCCATGATAAACGTCTCTACGTCCTGCTTCGTGATTCGCTCTTTGACGAAGATAGCGAGGCGTTCGACGGCATTCCGCAGTTCACGGATATTGCCGGGCCAACTGTATGATTTCAGCACCTCCACCGCTTCCTCATCTATTTCCTTCGCCGGAAGCTTGTTCTTGACGCAAACCTGCTTCAAGAAGTAGTCTACAAGCAGCGGAATGTCTTCGCGGCGTTCCCGCAGCGGGGGCACTTGTATTGGAATGACGTTCAGGCGGTGGTAGAGATCCTCGCGGAAGTTCTTCTCCTTAATCTCATCCCTGAGGTTCTTGTTCGTTGCGGCGATAATCCGCACATCGACCCGAATCTTCTTCGATCCGCCGACGCGTTCGAACGTTCCTTCTTCCAGCACCCGCAGCACTTTCGCCTGGGCGTCGAGGCTCATATCGCCGATCTCATCGAGGAACAGCGTGCCGTTATCGGCGTTCTCGAACTTCCCGAACCGCTGCGTTGTCGCGCCGGTGAACGATCCTTTTTCGTGACCGAACAACTCAGATTCTATAAGCTCATTCGGAATCGCAGCGCAGTTTACTTCCACCATGGGCTTAGCAGCGCGCTTGCTGTACTTGTGCACCGCCTTCGCCAGCAGCTCCTTCCCTGTGCCGTTTTCCCCGGTGATGAGCACGTACGCCTCCGTGGGACCGACACGCTGCACTGTTTCGAGGACGTTTTGGATTGCACCGCTCCGGCCGATGATTGGATCTGCGCCCTCCAGTTCCTTCCGCATTGCCTCATTCTGGCGGCGCAGTTCTGTCTGTTCGAGCGCGTTGCGGATGGTGATAAGAATCTTATCCCGGTCGGGCGGCTTGCTGAGGAAGTCGTACGCGCCTTTCTTCGTAGCTTCGACTGCTGTCTCGATGTTCCCATGACCGGTGAGTATAATCACAGGGATCGTTGCATCGATCTCCTTGATGCGATCCAAGGCTTCCATCCCATCCATTCCCGGCATCTTGATATCGAGCAGGATGAGATCGGGACGCGTGTCTTCGAGGGCTGCGAGTCCGGCTTTTGCGGATTCGCAGAGCACGGTTTCATAGCCTTCGAATTCGAACGTCATTTGCATGATGTCGCGAATGCTTTTTTCGTCGTCGATGACCATGAGCGTTGCAGATGGCATGCTAGTACCCGTTTCGTTCCAGAAAATCAGACGGCATCACGTTCTTGCCCGCGAGCAATGCTTTGCCGAACTCCACACCGCGGCTGTTGGCATCTATATCGGCGGCGTCGTACGCACCTTCCAGCTTGAAGATAGTCTCGCCTATCTCCACGGCTTCACCGATGCCCATGACCGCAATCGGAGTCTGCACAATATATTCAAGATACGCCGACCCGAAAAAATGCGGGAGCTTATCTTTATCCAGAGTGGACTCTTTGTTTGTGAACAGGCCGCCGGGCAGGTTGGCCAATCGCCGCGCAAAGGCCTCATGGCTTTCGCTCGATACCGGCACAGTGATCACCCATCCGAATAGCGGCACGACCGCATCAAACGTGTGATACGGCAGTGTCGCAAACGAACAGATAAACAACGTCTCCCCTATCCGTCCGCCCGTGAGCGCAACAGCCCTGTTGTAGATGCTGTCGAGTCGCGCAAGCCGGTCACCGCGGCTGCTGCCCTCTTGCACGGGCAAATCGGCAATGTACGCGCGAAGTTTATACACATCGGAAACGACCGGAGGAAGGAAAAACTCGTAAAGGAACCCTAGGACGATGTTGAACCCGGATTCCTCATTCATGGAATGCGCGTTCTGATCCTGAGCGCTCGCGGGACTGCTTAGTACAAAAGCAATAAGAGTCAGTATCAGGAATATCTTCATTGCGGAAAGGCTGTGCTCAGGGAATTCTAACTGGTTGAAGGTATCGAATTCATAAATGTAACAAGATTTGCAAACCGTATGGGTATACGGTCAAGCTTTCATATATTCCATGGTCACTCCTAGCCGAATTACGTACATGCCGGTCATTGCTTCACAGTGATCGAAGATCATGAATGCAGCACATTCAGCCGAAGTTTTCTGCGGCAACGGTTTCCTGTTGTTCTAATTGAGGTGATGCAATGAATGATCGCTATAAATTCACATTTCTGCTTTTACTCCTGCCGGCTTCGCTTTTTGCACAGACTGACTTGAAGGTTTCGGGTCACTCCATCGTAGGCGGGAAGACCTACCTCGTCAAAGGCGAAACAACAACCTTCGAGCTGCATGTGGAGAACCTCGGCAATCAGCAAGGGGATATTCCAAAGGCATCCGTTCTTGTCTACGAGTACGACGGCGGCACATACACACAGGTGTTCACCTGCGATGCTACCAATGCGATTTGTCCGCCCCTGGGCAATGTCGATATCACAATGCCGTTCGATTTCACACCGTCAAAATCGGGCACGTACCAGATGACGATGAAGATCGAACCATCGAACGACCCCAATACAAGCAACAACACAATTACGATCTATCTGTACGCTGCTGATGAAGATCTCGGGCCGCGTACCAATGCGAACCATTTCAATGCAGGGCAGGCGGGCGATCCGGTGAATGCGTTCACCGGCGGTTTCCACTTCGAGCCAAAACCGGATTTATCACCTTCAGGACCAATGCTGGTACCATATCCAGCACCATATCGACGGTACTACAGCTCATCGCTTACGGAGAGCGCATTTTTTGATGGTGTACTCGGCGAAGGCTGGCTTCACTCGTTCGAGCACCTGCTGATAGATAAAAAGACCAGCGGCAACCTGGTCGAAGTTCTCACCACAGGCGGATTGTACATTCCCTTTTATAGCATAGGCTCATTGTGGTTCCCCCACTTTCCGAAAGGACGAATGTTCCGGCTATCGGAATGGCAGGGCGGCTGGTATTTCTACAACTCACTCGAAGAGCTCGGCTACCTATTCGACAGTAACGGAGTGCTGACGAAGATCGACGACACGTATGGCAACGAGCTAACCCTCAGCTACGGTGCAAACGGCAAGGTATCCACGGTTTCGGATGGTCGCGGAAATACATTGACGTTTACCTACGACGGCAACGATATGCTTGTGTCTGTGACAGATGGGACACGAA
>PABJ01000109.1 GCA_002699105.1 Ectothiorhodospiraceae bacterium
ACCTTGATGACCTCCTCGGAGGTCGTGGGGAATGTTTCCAGTTCGTGCTGTGCCAGGGTAGACGTGATCTGCTTCAACCGGAGATCGGATGGATCGACGAAGATGATTCCGCGATCGCCAAGCAGGCGGTTCATCATCCCGGCGAAGCCTTCCGCGTAGGTGGCATCGGGATTATAAACAGCTTCCAGATCGGCGAAAAGCTTCTCGGAGAAGTCCGTCGGCTGGAGTGATTCCTTCAGTGCCGAAAAGAGCTCCTGCACCGTCTCGCCCAGCTTCAGACCTCCGACGGGCAGATAGTTCTTCACTTCAGGGTCTATCTCTCCATTGCGAACAGTCAGATAGGCATTCTGCTTATCGAGTATACCCGCCTGGTTCGCTTCATCGATATCGTGATCCTCTGTCTCCATCCAAAAGACGGGCACGAACTCATGATGCGGAAAATGATCCTTCAGCCAATCGGCAAGATGCACAGCGGTCAACGCTTTGTATATCGTATAAAGCGGACCGGTGAGAAGTCCCACCTGCTGCCCGGTCACAACGGCGAATGTTTCAGGGGATTTCAGCTGTTCGATATTACGAAATGTGCGCTCTCCGGAACGAAAATGCTGGTTTTGTTCGTAGAGTATAGAGGTGAGGCGCTCCCGGTGATAGGTGCGCTTCGCGAGGAACGACATCTGCGTTTCGTATGCGAGAATGTCGGTGTAGTGACCGATGAAGAATTTGCGGATGTCCGAGTGGTTTTCGCAATAATCGTTGAAGAGATCGGATGTTCCTGGCAGCGACGAGAAGGGTAGAGTGATCATAGAGCCCGTGTCAGATTCAGTTATTCGAGCAAGATAGAAAATCACGCATCACGAAGCCAAACGTAACGGACATTAATAGAATGAGCGAAGCAGCAGCAGGCGAAATACAGGATACCGAAACACTTTTTCAGAAGGGACTCGAGCAGTTCAACGCTGGAGAATACTTCGATTGCCACGATACCTGGGAAGAACTCTGGCGGGACATCCGCGGGGAATCGAGGCTGTTCTATCAGGGCCTCATCCAGGTAGCGATCGGGTACTACCATGCGGGAAACAGAAATTTCAAGGGCGCACACAGCCAGCTATCGAAGGCAATCGAGAAGCTATCCGAATACCCGGATGTGTACAGACAGGTACCGCTGCGCAATCTGCTGACGACAATCAGTCTTCACCGCTCGATCTACCGGGATGCACTTTTGGGGAAGTATAAAAAGCAATCGGCGTCGCAATTAACCCCGCCAATCATTATATTACAATGACTTGCACGTTCCGGAGGGCAAAACAGTCCTTCGGATGAATAACACGCACATACTCTAGCTCGAATTGGAGGATACATCATGGCAATTTATATCACAGAAGAATGCATCAACTGCGGAGCCTGCGAACCGGAATGCCCGAATACGGCCATCTACGAAGGCGGCGCGGAGTGGGAGCTTGCCGGCAAGAATTACGGTGACGGCGATACCGCACCTAGCGGCGCTGAAGGCTTCTACTCGGATGAATTCTTCTACATCGTCCCCGATAAGTGTACAGAATGCGAAACCTTCCACGATGAACCGCAGTGCGCTGCAGTATGTCCGGTCGACTGCTGCCTCCCCGATCCAAAACACGTGGAGTCGAAGGAGCAGTTGGAAGAGAAGGTCAAGTATCTGGACGAAATCGGCCGGTAAATTATATCGGCCAGTGACAACGACGAGGTCTGCTCCCAAGGCAGGCCTCGTTTCGCTATGAGGAAACCTGGAACAGGCAGTGCGATGAAGTTCGGCGAATACGAAGTTTTTACGATAGAGACGGGCGATTTTGCCCTCGACGGCGGAGCGATGTTTGGCGTCGTTCCCAAGGTTTTGTGGAATAGAGTCATTCCCTGTGATGATAAGAACCGCATCCCGATGGTCATGCGTACGCTCCTCATCCGCTACAAGGACCGGACCATCCTCGTGGATACGGGCATCGGTACGAAGAACAACGAGAAATTCCACAAGATCTACGGCATCGATCTAAGCAAGAACACGCTCACCAAGAGCCTTGCCGAACACGGTGTAACGCCTGCCGATATCACGGACGTCATACAAACCCATCTCCACTTCGATCATGCGGGCGGCGCAGTTGAACTAGAGGCTGACGGCACACCGAAGCTTGCCTTCCCGAATGCAACGTACTACGTGCAGCGGGATCATTGGGACTGGGCCAACAATCCTACCGATAAGGACAAAGCCAGCTTCCTGCCTCAGGACTTCCTTCCGCTCAAGGAATACGGGAAACTTGAACTACTTAATGGGGAAGAGGAGCTGATCCCTGGACTTAGCCTTGAGATTGTTCATGGACATACCAAGGCGCAGCAGCTTGTCCGGCTCACCTCCGGTGATCAGTCGCTTCTCTACTGCGCTGATCTCATCCCGACATCCCGCCATGTGCCTGCACCGTACATTATGGGATATGATATTGAGCCGCTAGTGACCCTGGCAGAGAAGCAGAAAACGCTGGAAAAGGCAGCCACGGACAACACGATACTTGTGTTTGAACACGACTACGATACAGAAGCCTGTACGCTCGAAATGAAGGACGGCAAGTACGTAGTTCGCGCTTCAGGTGAATTAATGGAAGTTATTGCAGAGCAATGAGTAACGTGGAGTATGTTCATGTTGGTTCTACTACTGATGTGAAGCCCGGTGTGGGCAAAGTTTTTACCATAGATCACAACGAAATCGCCGTATTTCTCATCAACGGCACGTATTACGCTGTCTCAAATGTCTGCCCGCATCAGCACACACCGCTGATCGCTGAAGGCGAACTCGACGGCACGACTGTCGCCTGTCCGATGCACGGTTGGACATTCGACCTTTGTACCGGGAAGGCTGTTGCCGGCGCCGGTTCGCTGGATAGGTACGAGGTTCGCATCGAAGGGACCGATCTCTACATCGAAAAGCCGCCACCGCCGAAGTATCCAACCTGGTGATGGCGAACACGATAACGGACAAACTTCGCAGCAAAGCTCTGGAGATGGGGCTATCTCACGTGGGCGTTGCCAGGGCCGAGCCGTTGGAGAGGGAATCCGCTTTGCTCGATGAATGGCTGCGGAAAGGCTATCATGCCGGGATGCAGTACATGGAGCGGAATTTCGATAAGCGCCGCGACCCCGGAGAACTGGTGCCTGGTGCGGAGTCCGTCATCGTCGTGACACACAACTACTATTCACCCGAAGAACATCCGCAAGCACCCAACGCTGCGAAGGTCAGCCGCTATGCCTGGGGTACGGACTACCACGATGTGTTTACTCCGAAGGTCCGTGAGCTGGAATCATACCTGAAGGAAATCGCGCCAGGTACGGAAAGCCGCAGCTATGTCGATACCGGTCCGGTGATGGAAAAGGCCTGGGCTGTGAGCGCAGGAATCGGCTGGCTGGGCAAGCATACCAACCTTATTACAAAAGATTTGGGCTCCTGGGTATTCCTTGGAGTGATAATTACGACAGCAAAACTTGAGTACGATACACCAATTTCCGATTTTTGTGGTGACTGTACTGCATGCATTGAAGCATGTCCCACGGATGCGATTCCGGCTCCGTACCAGCTCGACTCGAATAAGTGCATTCCGTACCTGACAATCGAGCACCGTGGGGAGGAACTGCCCGGGAGTGAAGACATGGACTTCGAGAACTGGGTCTTCGGTTGCGATATCTGTCAGGATGTCTGCCCGTGGAACCGGTTTGCGCAGGAGACGAAGGAACAGGCGTACCATCCCCGGGAAGAGGTGCTTGCCTTGACGCTTGAAGAGGCGAGTGAAATGAATATCGATCGCTTCCGACAACTGTTCCGGAAAAGCCCCGTGAAACGAACGAAGCTCGATGGCCTGAAGCGCAATGCGAGAATCGTTCTTTCGCAAAATGAATCACATAAGGACTGAAATTACGTTTTACCAATAGAGTAGCAGAAAAGCACATCATGGAACATCGCAAAGTTATCATCATCGGTTCAGGACCTGCAGGATTGACGGCCGCGCTTTACGCAGCCCGTGCCGAGTTGAAACCGCTTGTTTTCGAAGGCGCACAGCCGGGCGGACAGCTCACGATTACCACCGACGTAGAAAACTATCCGGGCTTCCCCGAAGGAATCATGGGTCCGAAGCTTATGGATGAGATGCGCGCGCAGGCGCAGCGCTTCGGTGCGGAGAGCAAGTTCGAGACCGTCACGAAAGTAGACTTCAGCAAAACGCCGAAAGAAGTACATGTCGGCGATACGATTTACCAGGCGGATTCCGTGATCATCTCCACCGGCGCATCAGCAAAACTTCTCAATCTGGAAGGCGAGAAGAAGTTCATGGGGTACGGCGTCTCGGCCTGCGCGACTTGCGACGGATTCTTCTTCAAGGATTTGGAGGTCGCGGTGATAGGCGGCGGCGATACGGCCATGGAGGAGGCTACCTTCCTGACGAAGTTTGCGAAGAAGGTCACCATAATTCATCGCAGGGACGAACTTCGCGCATCCAAGATTATGCAGGAGCGCGCGATCAAGAACCCGAAGATCGAATTCATGTGGGACACGGTCGTGGAAGACGTCGTCGGTGAGGAAAACAACGGCGTGAAGAAGATGACCCATCTGAAGCTCAAGAATATCAAAACCGATGAGTCATTCGACTTCTCGGTCGACGGGTTGTTTATCGGAATCGGCCACCGTCCGAATACAGATCTCTTCCGCGATATCATCGATATGGATGAGAACGGCTACATCACCACAAAAGGGAAGAGCACGTACACGAACGTTGACGGCGTCTTCGCTTGCGGCGATGTGCAGGATCACATCTACAGGCAGGCCGTCTCGGCCGCCGGGACAGGCTGTATGGCTGCTATCGATGCAGAGCGCTGGCTCGCAGATAAAGGCATCGCCTAGCGTATCGCATGAAAGTATCCCTGTTCGTTCCTTGTCTCACGGACCAGTTCTTCCCACAAAGCGGGATGAATATGGTCCGTGTACTGGAACGGCTTGGGGTTGAAGTCGAGTACCTCGACTCCCAAACCTGCTGCGGGCAGCCGGCATTTAACACAGGCTACCATGATGAGGCCCGGGTGCTTGCCGAAAAGTACATCCGCCTGTTTGATTCCAGCGATGCGGACTACATCGTTGCGCCATCGGGCTCCTGCACCACCATGGTGAATATTGCCTACGGGAAGCTGCTTTCCATCCCGGAAGATCTCCAACCAGCACTTGAAGCGCTTCAGCGTAAAACATTTGAATTCAGCGCATTTATCGTCGATGTATTAAAGCAAAATGACGTAGGTGCGGAATTCGCCGGAAAAGTCACCATCCACGATTCCTGCCATGCGCTGCGGGAGCTTCATATCAAGCAGCAGCCGCGGGAACTGCTAAGGCATGTGAAAGGCATTGAGCTCATCGAAATGCAGCATGCCGAAACGTGCTGCGGGTTCGGCGGTACGTTCGCCGTGAAGCATGCCGATATTTCCACCGAAATGGTAGACCGTAAGATCGCTGAGATCCATAGCGCAGGTGTGGAGTACGTAACCGGGGTGGATTCGAGCTGCCTTATGCAGATTGAAGGCCGATTGAGGCGATTGAACTCGACGGTTAAAACGCTTCACATCGCTGACATTCTGGCGGGGGACGCATGAGCGGCCAGAAGAAAGTCCAAGTAACTCCCCGCAACCTGAAACTTCTCGTACAGGAGCGTATCTATAATCCCCAACTAAGGAAGAACCTCTCCAGGGCGACATCTACAACGCTGGCAAAACGTGCCGATGTGGTTGCCGATTTTACGCAGTGGGAGGAGATGCGCTCGGCAGCCAGCGAGATCAAAGATGGCGTGATCGCTAACCTCGATACGTACCTGGAACAGTTTGAGGAGAATGCCGTAAGTGCTGGCGCAACAGTGCATTGGGCTGCGGATGCTCAAGCTGCACAAAGCATCGTATATCAGATACTTCGCGACTGTGACGCAAAGCTCGTGGTGAAATCCAAGAGCATGACCACGGAGGAAATCCGGCTTGGACACTTCCTTGAAGAACAAGGAATTGAGGCCGTTGAGACAGACCTGGGCGAGTATATCGTTCAGCTTGCGGGGGAGCTGCCATCGCATATCACCGCTCCTGCGCTGCACAAATCGCGCGAAGAGATCGGTGAGTTATTCGCGAAAAAGCTGGGCATAGATCGCACGAACGACCCGGAGGCGCTCACGGCAATTGCCCGCGATGTTCTCCGCGAAAAATTCCTCCAGGCCGATGCAGGCATATCCGGCGTGAACTTCGCTGTCGCCGACAGCGGCACGATTTGCATTGTGGAGAACGAGGGCAATGGCCGCCTTTCCACCGCGCTGCCGAAGACGCATATCGCCGTGATGGGCATCGAAAAGCTTCTTCCCGACATGCAGAGCCTTACGCTGTTCCTCCAGCTTCTTGCGAGGAGTTCTACAGGACAGCGGATAACGAGTTATACATCGCTCATCAGGGGTCCGAAAGCAAAGGACGATCTTGACGGTCCCGAGGACCTGCACATCATCATCCTCGATAACGGGCGCACGGACATTCTGGAAGACGACGATCTGCGGGAGTCACTGAATTGCATCCGATGCGGTGCATGCCTCAACACCTGTCCCGTCTATCAAACCATAGGCGGACACAGTTACGGAACGCAGTATTCCGGTCCTATCGGCGCTGTGATATCGCCCAGTTTGCTGGGCGTGGAAGAAGCCGGCAAGATGCCGTACGCCTCTTCGCTATGCGGCGCCTGCGCAGAAATTTGCCCTGTCCAAATCGACCTGCATCACCTTCTGCTGCATCAGAGGAGGAAGTACATCGAGCGGCAGGGAGGAAATCCAGCGGAACGTTTGCTCTTCCGGTTATGGATGATGACAATGAAGCACGCAGCGCTGTATAGCGTGAGCGGATTGCTAGGCCGTTTGGCTGGTACGATTTTCGGCGGCTCGAACCGTACGTTGCCCGTCCCTGGTTGGTCGAAGAGCAGGGAATTCCCCGCACCGGCACCCAAGTCCTTCAAGCAATTGTGGAAGGAGCATGGCAGTGAGCGATAGGGAATATATCCTTTCCAGGATCCGGAAAACGACGGCACGCGTGCAAAAGGCTGCACCGGATGCTGCCTCCATCATGGGGCGCATCTCAAGCGTGCCGCATACGGCGGATGTAGTTGATACCTTCATCCAGCGAGTAGAACATGCGGGCGGTAAAGTGGGACGCAGCAAAGATGCCGATGAGGCCAGACAATGGATCGAAGCATACATACAGCGATACGGTCTCAAACGCTGTGTTGCACCTGATGCAGTATTCGAACTGCTGGGCGGCAGGCCTGAAACAGTAGCGGTTTCCACCGCCGAACTATCTGAGCGAGGCACTGCACATGATATGCAGACCCTACTCTTGGATGCCGCCTGCGGTATTACCGCTGCCCATGCCGGATTTGCGGATTGCGGCGCTGTGCTGATTGAAACCACGCCCGACTCCCCGAGAACAATCTCGCTCCTCGTGGAAGCCCACATTGCCATTCTCCGTACTGCTGATATTCATGATTTCCTCCCCGGGATCGGTCCCTTCCTCCAACACCAGTTCTCCTCATCAGAGCCGCGAAACTTGACCTTTGTCGGCGGACCGAGCAAAACAGCCGACATCGAAAAGACGCTTGTGAAAGGCGTACACGGTCCACGAGAGTTCACAGTGCTTCTGCTCGATTTCTAAGCCCGCCCTTTTTCACGCCGCGAACATCGAGCCCTGCGAAATGGGCATTACTGGTATTTTTCTATGCAGTGTATGATTCCTACATTTGTGGATGTGCAATTGCACCTTTTCACATCACCGTACTTGAGGCCAAAATGAGCGAATTGGTTGTCGAACTGCTACCCGAAGTCAACGAGATCAAAGACGAAGATCTTCGCAACAATGTTATCGCTTGCTGGGACGAAGCGATTTCGTTCCGCGGATGGACAAAGGAACTCCTTCTTGATATCCCCTTTACACTGCTTGCTGAAAACGTATCAATCTCCTTCATCGATCACGTCAGGGCTGTATGCCGTATGTGCATTGCCTGCGACAAGGTGCTCGATGAAATGCACGGTTCAAAGAAAACACCCGTGAATCGCGACCACCTCATCGCCGGTGCGCTTCTCGCAGATGTGGGGAAGCTGATGGAATACGAGATTATCGACGGGAAGTCCATCAAATCCGACTACGGCAAGCATATCCGGCATCCGTTCAGCGGCGTTGCACTTGCGTACAAGCACAGCATCCCCTCGGAAGTGATGCATATCATCGCAACGCATAGCAAGGAAGGCGCAGGAGAGAAACGCACGGCAGAAAGCATCATCTTCCATCATGCCGATTTTATTGATTTCGAGCTAGTGAAGTAGGAGTAACCCATCAATGGCGCAGAACCTCACAGAGAAAATCGTTCAAAACCATGCCATAGGTCTCGACCCTGGACAAGAAGTGCAGAGCGGCGACTATGTGTTCATAGAACCGCAGCACGTCATGACGCACGATAACACCGGCGCCGTTATCCCGAAGTTCCAATCCATTGGCGCGAAAAAAATTGCGAACCCGCGGCAGGTTGTCTTCGCTCTCGATCATAACGTACAGGATGAGGGCGAAAAGAACCTCATGAAGTATGCGAAGATCGAGGCCTTCGCGCGCGAACAGGGCGTGGATTTCTATCCCGCCGGCAGAG
>PABJ01000110.1 GCA_002699105.1 Ectothiorhodospiraceae bacterium
CCCGCCAATGCGCAGGCGGATCAAGGACATGGCGCGCTTCATGAAGCAGGGCGAGCTGGAGCCCTATTCCAACATTTGCTTCGGCGCCGGAGGGGCAGGCACGTACAGCGACGGGAAACTCATCACACGGATAAGGTCGCCGTACATCGGATATATCATGGCGCAGTTCGTGAAGTACGGCGCTCCGGAATCCATCCGGTACCTCTACAATCCGCATCTCGGTTCTAACAAGATCCGTCATTGTATCACAGCGATGCTGGGGGCCATGGAAGATGAGGGCGTCGATATCCGGTACAACACGCGGTTGATAGATTTCGAGATCGGCGGGGACGGATCGATCTCCAGGATCGAGACATCGCAAGGCACGTTGGCGGAGCCTCTCGCCTTGTTTCTTGCCACGGGACATTCCGCACGCGAGGTCTACGCAATGCTGCGCAGCCGCGGCATCCCGATGGAGGCGAAGGAATTCGCCATGGGCGTACGGGTGGAACACCGAGCGGAATTCATCAACCAGGTGCAGTACGGCCCGCATTACCGGGAACGCTACGAAGGGATCGAAACCGCCCAGTACAAGCTCGCCAAAACGTGGAAGGATGAGAACAGGGCAGTGTACTCTTTCTGCATGTGCCCCGGAGGATATGTGCTCAACGCAAGCACGGATACAAGCGGGGTCGTGACGAACGGCATGAGCAACTACCTGAAATCCGGTAAATACTCGAACGCCGCAGTCGTTGTGAATACCTCGCAGGATGACCTGAACCGAGCAGGCTACAGCGGCGTCGACGGCGGGCTCGCCATGCAGCGCGAGTTGGAAGAGCGATTCCGGGCTTCGGTGAACGAAGCAGGAAAATGCAACACCGTACCCGCGCAGCGGCTTACGGATTTCCTCGGCGGGAGCGCAAGCAAATCACTCGGCGGCGGATCGTGCCTCAATCCATTCGCACCGGCAGCAATGCACGAGCTGTTTCCTGTATTCATGCTGAAGGCGCTCCGGCGGGGATTCGAGCAATTCGATCGGAAAATGCGCGGCTTTGCAGGCGATCCTGAAGCGCTCGTGTACGGCATCGAGAGCCGCACCTCCGCACCATACCGCATTCTCCGCGATCCGGAGCGTCTCACCTCTCCAGTCTGCCCACAGCTTTACCCAGCCGGCGAGGGAGCGGGCTTTGCGGGCGGTATAACCTCCGCGGCTGTGGACGGCATTCGCTGCGCCGAAGCCTGGCTGGAGACGCTCCGATGAAAAAAGCGCTGCAGCATATCGCCGCTCCCGTTATGGATTTCATCTATCCGGCACGCTGCCTGGGCTGTGAGCTCCCTATCGATGCTGCGGACGTACTCTGCCACCGCTGCCTTGCCGACTGCATGGAACACCCTATCTCCGAAGCCGCGTCGCATGAACTGCTGGCCGGGATGACACACCCGCCGAAAGCGACGTACGCAGCGTTTGGATTCGAGTACGAGCACGGCGGCAGCATCGAATCCTGTATCCATGCGCTGAAGTACCGTGGATTGCACCGTATTGGTGTGTGGCTGGGAAGGCTGCTCGGTGAACGGCTTCACGGCTTGCCGCACATCGCCGGAGACCCGGTCCTCGCACCCGTGCCCTTGCATCCGCTGAAACAAACCGAACGCGGGTACAACCAGGCAGAGCGGTTAGCCCAGGGCATCGCGCTCGAAACGGGAGTAGAAATCCGGATGGATATCCTCAAACGGACGCGGTACACTGCCTCCCAGGCGGCGTTTCAACTCGATCAGGAAGAGCGGAAGACGAATATCGTGCGTGCGTTTGCCGCGAACGAGACAGCCCTTACATCCCTCGGCGATAGGCCTATCATCATTGTTGACGATGTGGTGACGAGCGGCGCCACCATCGGCGAATGCGTTGAAACCTTCCGCCAATACGGCGCGTGGGATGTGCGCATCCTCGCGGCCGCACATCCAAGCAAACAATGAGAGGATATTCGTTCGTTTGTTTTCAATCCGTTTACACTCACATAACACTTTTCTGGTATCTTTCATGCTAGGTAAATTCACGGACTTCGAGATGCCGGACCTCACACAGCGCGAAAAAGTAGCACGTTATATTTCCATCTTCCTGGTACCGCCTGCGGTTACCGCTATCACTTTTACGGTGCTCGTGCTTGCGTACCAGCATGGAAGCATATTCCATAAGTTCCTCGTGTGGCTCATCGCCGTTGCGTTTTCCGGCGGCATACAAATCTCCTACGTGCTGTATCTCTATCAGCATGGAAAAGTCCGTGACTACGACGTGCCGCAACGCGAGAACCGCACGCCGCACTATCTCATCAGTGCAGGTATATCGCTCTTGGGGTTTTTCCTGCTCCTCTACCTCGAAGCCTCCCTCTATATCTGGGGCCTGATGCTAATTCAGGTGGTGAACACGCTGGTTATCGCAGGGATCAACAGCAAGTGGAAGATCAGCGCACACATGATGGGCCTCTGCGCTCCGGTCGTGCTCCTCGTACCGCTGTTCGGTGAATGGACCCTCCTCCTCATACCGATCGCGTTCATCCTCGGTTGGGCGCGGATCACCGCCAAGGTCCACACACTCATGCAGGTTGTCGCCGGCGGTCTTACCGGTTTCCTGCTCACTACTCTGGAATTATACCTCCTTCTCGAATTCGCCGTCGCGGCATAGCGCCGGTTTCGCCTCCCGCACCTTGGAAAACAGTGCTGTGTTCAGTATGTTTTCTTCGATCCTTTGCACATTATCACGTACCGTGTACGTGTGAGCTCTCGCACGGGAAAACCGCCGTGCATCAGATGTTTCGCAGAAATCCAGAGATTCCATGCAAGAAGAACGAGAACAATGGGGCTCCCGTTTTGGGCTGATCCTCGCCGTTGCGGGTAACGCAATCGGACTTGGCAACTTCCTGCGCTTCCCGGGACAGGCCGCATCCAACGGCGGCGGCGCATTCATGATCCCATATTTTATCGCATTCCTGCTGCTGGGCATACCGCTCATGTGGGTGGAATGGGGCATCGGACGGCACGGCGGAAAGTTCGGGCATTCCAGCACTCCGGGCATGTTCGATCTTCTATGGAAAAACCGCTTCGCAAAGTATCTCGGCGTCATGGGGCTCGTAATCTCCATCGTCATCATGATCTACTATACCTATATCGAGAGCTGGACGCTGGGTTATAGCGTCTTCAGCATGCTCGGTTCGTACAGCGGTATGGCTGATCTGGGATCGATGGACGGCTTCCTCAAAAGCTATCAGGGCCTGAATCCCGACGGCTATTTCAGCTCCATCTGGACTGCGTACGCTTTCATGATCGTGACGTTCATCATAAACTTTACGGTACTCTGGAAAGGGCTTTCGGGCGGTATCGAAAAGCTCGCCAAGTATGCAATGCCGCTGCTCTTCATCTTCGCCGTGATCCTCGTTATCAGAGTGTTCACGCTCGGCACGCCCGATCCCGCCTTCCCCGATCAGAATGTCTGGAAAGGGTTCTCGTACATCTGGAATCCCGATCTCTCGAAACTCGGGGATATCGACGTATGGCTCGCCGCTACCGGACAGATATTCTTCACGCTCTCTGTCGGCATGGGCACGATTCACGCATACGCGAGCTACCTGAGGCCGAAGGACGATATCGCGCTCTCGGGCCTGACGACGGCGTCCACAAACGGTTTCGTCGAGATCGTGCTCGGCGGCAGCATCGCGATCCCCGTCGCGGTTGCCTATTTCGGTGTGGCGATGACACAGGATATCGCCGCCGGGGGGACATTCAATATCGGATTCGTCTCCATGCCGGTGATTTTCGATAAAATGCCCGCGGGCGGGGTGTTTGGCTCGCTGTGGTTCCTGCTGCTCTTCATTGCGGGGATCACATCGTCGGTTGCAATGGCGCAGCCGGTAATCGCCTTCCTGAAGGATGAATTCCGCATGCCGCATAAGCGCGCCGTGCTCACGGTCGCTGCGCTTGTGTTCATTTGCGTCCAGCCGGTTGTGTTCTTCCTCGGAGACGGTTTCCTCGATGAAATGGACTACTGGGCGGGCGACTTCGGCCTCGTCGTCTTTGCGACAGTAGAGATATTCCTCTTCGCGTGGATTTTCAAGATCGATAACGCATGGAACGAGATAAACGAGGGCGCGGATATCAAGATACCGATGATGTTCAAGTACATCATCAAGTACGTGACCCCGGTGTACCTTGTGGTGCTACTGTTGATCTGGTTCTTCCAAAAAGCGCTCGATAAGCTGCTGCTCACCGATGCCGCTCCCGAGCAGGTACCCTATATCTGGGGCGTGCGCGCGCTCTTCGCCGGGCTGGTGACGCTTTTCTGCATCCTTATCTCAAAGGCTTGGAAGCGCCGCAAACTCGCCGCAGCAAAAGCAGCGAAGGAATAGCGCTACGCCCACACTTCAGGGCTTCCCCCTGTGTGGAGGAGAGTGACTGTCGCGCCTTGCGGGATTTTTCCGGATTGCGCATCTGCGACAATGGCTGCGGCCGCTTTGGCGGTGTAGACATTATCCAGCACAATCCCGCAACGCCTTGCAAAAAGCAGTTGCGCTTCCTTTGATTCTTCAGACGGGATGCCATACCCCTCGCCGACATGCGCATCATCGAGATGCAGAACGTCGATATCCGGTTTCTTTTTCAGCATCCCGCAGGTGAGCGCCGTCAACATGAGTGTTTCCTTGGCAAGCTGATGTTTGCGGGGCGCAACGGCAACGCCCTGTATGTAGCCTTTCCATCCGCTGATGTCCTGCCCAACCAATAACCCTGCATGCGTGCCGCCGGTGGATGAAGCTGTATAGATAATGGAAGGGACGCTCCCGACGCCATGCGCCTGATTCATAATTTCAAGAAACCCCAATACGTAGCCGATGGAACCGACCGGAGTGGAACCGCCCATCGGCATGCGGTAGGTGATTTCTCCGTGGGCGAGGAGTTTCATCTCAAGTTTTGCGGCGGCATCTTCCCATTCCCGCCAGTTATCACCCTCCACATAAACGCACTCTGCACCAAACATCTCACCTAGCAAGTGGTTGCCTGTATGACGCCGCTGTGCTCCGCCTAAGACAAGCGTGCATTTTATACCCGCAACCGCAGCATACGATGCGGCAATACGGCAGAAATTACTTTGCACCGACCCGACAGCAATGAGGTGCGTCGCTTTGGCCTGTAGCGCCTCGGCAAGAAGAAAATCCATCTTGCGGGTTTTATTGCCTCCGAACCCCGCTGCGGTTAGGTCATCGCGCTTGGCCCAGAGATCGATCCCGAGAAGATCGCCGATGGGCTTCAGGTTCTGGTAAAACGTGCGGAGGAGCGATAGCTGAATACGGGACATTCCCTCGATGTTCTTGAGGTAGCTGTTCGCTTGTTCGTTGAAATCATCTTGAATGAGGGAAGACATTGATAACCCCTTTTACTGTAACGTGCAACCTCTGGTGCAGAGTTTGATTCTATAGTGGCACAGTACCTGCTTGCTTGTACAATGACCGTTCAAATATAATAGCGAATCTCGATGGTAAAACTAGCCACACACACTACCTCGGCCTACTCTCCCCTCTTAAACCTCACTATGCGGGTGCTGGCGTCCATCTCCGCATAGGCGCCGTGGGGGTAGGTGATCTTCTCCGGGATGTGCCCGAATGGAAAACCGGTCATCACCGGGATCTCCAACGGCGCAAAGTACTCCTCGAAGACTTTCTCCAGCGGGCGGTTCACCTTGTCCTCCGGTACGCCTGTCATGGTCCCTATGAGGACGCCTGCCAACCCTTCGAGCACGTCGGCGTTGCGAAGCTGGCTCAGCATCCTGTCGATACGGTACACATTCTCCCCAATTTCTTCGAAGAACAGTATCCCGCCGTCGATATCCGGGAAATACAGCGTGCCAACGAGGCTCGTCAACACAGCGAGGTTACCCCCGAAGAGCCTCCCGCTCGCCGTACCCTCGCGTTCGTACACGCCCTCGTGCGCAGGCGGCAGGCCGATCTCAACATCGTTCCATGCCGACCCGACCATGCTCCAGAGCGTTTGTTCCGTGCCGGCCTGCATAGGTTGGCGCATCTCTACTGCAACCATTGGTCCGCCGTAGGAGATGAGATCCGCTTCCGTGTAGAGGGCAGCATGCATCGCTGTTACATCGCTGAAGCCTAGCAGCGGCTTTGGGTTCTCATGGATCAATGCGTAGTCGAGGAGGGGTAAAATGCGCGTGCAGCCGTATCCGCCGCGCGTGCAAAACACAGCCTGCACGGAATCATCCGCAAACATGGCATTGATATCCGCAGCGCGGAGATCGTCGTCGCCGCTCAGGTACCCGTCCCGCGCCATGACGCTCTCGCCGAGCTGTACTTTATACCCCTTGCGTTCCAGGTACTGCACGCCTGCGATGATGTAATCGTCATCCACGGGCGGGCTTCCCGGCGCTACCACGCCGATTGTCCCGCCAGGATGCAGCGGCTGCGGTATGATTGGCATCAGGCGGTAGCCGTCTTGATCAGACCGAGTTCGATCAGCGCCGAACGCAGTTTCTTTTTGTTCTCGTCCTGCAGCGGTACGATCGGCAAGCGGAATGTCTCCTCAATGAGCCCCATCATTGCCATGGCCGTTTTTACAGGCGCAGGACTGCTTTCGATGAAGTTCAGATCGAGCAGGTTTAGCAGGCGGTAATGGATTTCGCGGGCGCGTGTGAAGTTGCCGTCTAGTGCTGCGTGCACCATCTGGGAGAATTCGCCCGGAACCTCGTTCGCAGCCACGGACACAACACCGTCCATCCCGATCGCGAGCTGCGCGAGCACAAGGTTATCGTCGCCGGAGAGGACGGAGAATCCGTCGGGCTTGTTCATCACGATAGCCATGTTCTGCGGCAAGTTTCCGGAGGCTTCCTTCGTCGCCACTACCTTATCTATACCAGCGATACGCAATTGCGTCGCTGCGTCGATATTGCTGCCCGTCCTGCCCGGCACGTTGTACATGACGATGGGTGTGTTCACTGCGTCCGCGACGGTTTTGAAATGCTGGTAATACCCTTCCTGGGTGGGTTTGTTGTAATACGGTCCCACCACGAGAAGCCCATCCACGCCGAGCTTTTCCGCAACCTTGGACATCTCTATCGTCTTCTTCGTGGAATTCGTCCCAGAGCCAGCGATGACCTTCACGCGCTTGTTCGCGGTTTCGACCACGGTGGCAACCACAGCTTCGTATTCTTCCATCGAAAGGTTCACAGTCTCGCCCGTCGTCCCGCAGGGGATCAGCATGTCGATCCCGTTGGTGATCTGCCGTTCGGCAAGAAACTTAATTTTTTCGAGATCGAGTTTATTATCGCTCGTAAACGGTGTAACTAGCGCCGTTCCAGCGCCCCGTAACTCTAAATTAGCCATTAAGCATATCCTCTATCGTATATAGTCCTTGTTTTCCTTGTATCCATTTCGCCGCGAGCAAAGCGCCGAGCGCAAGCCCGCCGCGGCTTCGCGCCGTATGTGTTAATTCGATCGAATCGACGATGCTATCGAACACGACCGAGTGCGTGCCGGGCACCGAGCCGGTTCGCTGCGAACTTACGTACAGCGTTTCTTCTTTCGGCTCGCCTTCTTCCGGAATGCCGTATTGGTATGAGCTCTTCCGGTCTATGTTGCCGACGATTGTATCTGCCAGCGTATGCGCAGTACCGCTCGGTGCGTCGAGCTTCTTTCTGTGGTGCACCTCATGCAATGTGACGTCGTACTGATCATGTGCATTGAAGAGTTTTGCTGCATGCGCCACAAGCTGCTTGAAGAGAAATATCCCGACACTGAAGTTCTGCGCATAGATGCATCCGATTCCGCTCTCCCGTACGATTCGCTCGACATCGGGCAGCTTATCGTACCACCCTGTCGTGCCCACTGCGATGTTCTTCCCGAGGGAAGCCGCAAGCTCAATATTCTTCACCGCTGAATTCGGCGTGGAAAAATCGATAAACACATCGAACGATGCTGCCTGCAGTGCGCCGAGCTCTGCATGCTTGCCCTCTAACGACGGATCATAGATTGCCCCGATCTCGCATTGCTGAGACTCGGTAAGGCGTTCAACTTCCTTGCCCATCTTTCCATATCCTAGTAATGCGATAGTCGTCCGTTCGCTCATGCTTCTTCCTTCAGTGTGAAATAAAGTCTTTTGTAAATTTCTACGGCTTCGTTCATTTGCTGGATGGTGATCTTCTCATCCTCAGTGTGGGCATCCAGTATTGACCCAGGCCCGATGAGAAGCGGCGTCCCCATCTCTCGCAGATACGGGATATCCGTCCCGAAAGACACCACTTTCGTTTTGAATCCATCGACAACATGCATGCGTTGGGGTTCTGCCTGGGTTAAATAGGTGACCTCAGCGCGGTCTCTTACTATTTCCAGGACCTGTGCTTTGCGCCTTTTCATATCGTCGACGATGCGATGCAGTAATGTTGCTGAAGCCCGTTCTGCGAATACATTCATCGCAACGCCGGCTTCCAGCTTACCGATATTCAGCGTTGAAGGACCAAGCAGGCCGTCTTCCCCCCAGTCAGCAGCTCTGATTTCCTCTAGAA
>PABJ01000111.1 GCA_002699105.1 Ectothiorhodospiraceae bacterium
GCCTCGCGCATCGCGGTGAGCTCAAAATTATCCAGCATAATCACATCGACGCGTTCGCACGAGAGCGCCTCGTGTACTTGCTCGAGCGTATCGGTTTCTACTTCAATCTTTATCTGCGATCCGGCGGGCACCTGCTCTGCGGCACGGTTCACTGCTTCGGTCAGGCCGCCTGCCACGGCGATGTGGTTGTCCTTAATCAGCACCATGTCGTCCAGGCCGTAGCGGTGGTTGACGCCGCGACCGTGCGTGACGGCGAGCTTATCGAATGCGCGCAGGCCCGGCGCAGTCTTCCTCGTATCCATGATGCGGACGTCGAGGCCCTCAGTCAGCTTCACGAACGCTGCCGCCATCGAAGCAATGCCCGACATGCGCTGCATGAAATTCAATGCCAGCCGTTCCCCCGTCAATATCGAGCGATAGGGCCCGTGCAGCCGGGCGATCTTCGTGCCCGTGACCACCGGCATGCCGTCTTCGATGCTTGCTTCGATCTCGATTCGCTCGTCGAGAATCTGGAACACCGCAGCAGCGACGTCCAGACCGGAGAGCACACCGTTCGCTTTCGCCAGGAATGTACCCTCGCCGTGGAGGTCCTCCGGGATGATCGAATTGCTCGTAATATCGCCAACGCCGATGTCCTCACGAAGGGCGGCTTCGATCACAGAGAGCATTGCAGGGTTTTCGAGAACGGGGTTATTTCGGTAGTTCGTCATAACGCTTAAAGTATTCACTCACGGACAATGGATTATCGAGGTCCCCATGTGCCTTGTACTGATCGACGTAGTGCAGGTAGTTCTTTGCAGACTGCCTGATGCCGCTCCGCTCCTCATCGCTGAGTTTGCGGATGATCCTTCCCGGCACGCCTGCAACAAGCGATCCTTCCGGCACGACAAATTTTTCGAGCACGAGCGTTCCGGCTGCGATGAGGGATTCCGGCTCGATCACTGCCTTGTCGAGGATCGTCGACCGCATCCCGATGAGCGCCGCGTCGTGGACCGTGCAGCCGTGGAGCATGGCCCCGTGCCCTATCGTGACGTCTGCCCCGATGTTCAGCGGATTCTTCTTCCACGTCACATGCAGGACGGTGTTATCCTGGACGTTCGTTCTCGCGCCAATCTTGATGTAGTGCACATCGCCTCTCGCGACCGTGCCGAACCACAGGCTGGCCTGCTCGCCAATCTCGACATCGCCGACGATCACGACATTATCGGTGATAAATGCAGACGGATGTATGTTTGGGTACTTACCTTCGTATGGATAAATCATATCACTCTATCGTTATTGTTTCGGCGGATTCCAGCCCGGCTTCTTCCATGCCACCAATTCCAGCCTTACGCTGCCGATGATCACATGCATTTTGGCCGTGAGCGGAACCGCATACTTGTCTCTGCTGAACCACCCTTCGAAATCCCCGGTGAGCCCGAAGATCCCGGTGAATTTGGAGACGCCCTCCAGCTTCACAGCATCGATGTCGTAGTCCACGGCGTCGATGTCTACTTCTTCCTTGTCGCTGCCGAACTCTATTATCGCTTCGGCTTTCGTCTTGTACATCAGCACCGGGACCGTATCGCGGTATTGCTGGTGGGCATGCGCGCGCGCGTAGAACAGCAGCGATAATCCGTCCTGCCAGCGTTTTCCGTCAAGCGAGAGGGTATCGGTCTTGTACTTGAGCGTGTCCTTCCCCAGCCGCTCGATGACGATAAGGGTATCCCTGTCTTTCGAGTAATTATAGTCGATGTATTTGTAGGTGGTATCCTCGAAGAGCTCCTTCGAATGAAACGCGATGGAGGAGCAATGCCTGTCGACGGCCGATTTGTAGGTGGTCTTCAGATCGACGAATGGCACGCCTTTGTAGGAGCGTATGTAGCCCTCCGTCCTGATGCGGGTGCCGGAGGCGCTGCTATCCACCGATACCACCTTCGTTGTAATCGCACCGAGCGCGATCCCCATGTACGAGACTTCGTAGGTGAGTGCCTCCCCCTTCTGGAAGACCTTCATATTCGGCTTGTGGACTTCGGCCCCGGAAGAATGCAGCCTGTGCTGCATCGGGATGTAGGGTTTGGATTTCGGCTTCCCGCTTTGCGCGTGCAACGGTACGGCCAACGCGGCAACGAACGCCAGGAAAAAGAAAACGCGGCCCGTTGCCGGACCACGTTGTAAGACTTGAGACTGTGCTATCAAGAGCTTGGGTTACTTGAGTCCTGCAATTTTTTCGGCTTCAGGGAACAGGCTTATCGCCTTCAGGAACTGCGGATCGGCTTCGAGTGTGGCTCGGTAGAAGCCTTCATTGCCGAACAGGTTCCGGGCAAGCTGTGCCTTCAGCATTACACGAATATACGTTTTGTCCTTCTCAAATTGCTCCTCGTTCATCTCCACGCCCTTGGATTCGCCGTGTTCAACCAGCGACTGAATCAGCGATTCGGTCACCTTGAACTCTTTCAGGAACCGGTCGGCGTCGTCCTTTCCGTACCTTTCGCGCAGTTCCGGGCCGTTCTTATCCATATACGAGAGGATGAACGGATACATGTTCGCGCGGAGCTTTGCAGTGTATTCCTCCAATTGGCCTGCGTCCACGATGTAGTCCGGAGTTATACCGCCGCCGCCGTAGACGGTGCGCCCGCCGGTGGTTTCGAAGCGCGGCCGGGTTGAGTCGATATGCTCCATCGTATGCATAACATTATCGCCCTCTTCTTCGTCCCGGTTGCGGATATCCATGTAATATTCTTCGTCGCTCTTGCCTTCATAGTCGCGCTGGATGAGGCGACCGCTCGGCGTGTAGTATTTCGCCGTGGTAAGCCTGAATGCCGATCCGTCGGAAAGCGGGAACTGCTGCTGCACGAGGCCCTTGCCGAACGATGTTCTGCCGACAACCAAGCCTCTATCATGGTCCTGCACTGCGCCGGAGACGATCTCGCTGGCAGACGCGCTGCCCTGGTTAATGAGGACAATGAGCGGTACATCCTGGAATTCCCCGGCTCCGTTGGCGACGTAATCGTCGTCGAGCTCGGTGCGGCGGCCCTTCGTGTAGACGATCATATCGCCCTTGGCGAGGAATTCATTGGCCATGCGCCATGCCTGTTCCAGGTAGCCGCCGGGATTGTAGCGCAGATCGAGCACGAACTTCTTCATGCCCTGCTTCTTGAGGTCGCGCAGACCTTCAACAAATTCTTTATATGTGGTTGCGCTGTAGCGGTTCACGCTCATGTATCCAATACCATCGTCGAGCATGAAATAGGTATCTACAGCATACAGCGGAATGTTATCGCGGATGATCGTGAAGTCGATAAGACCTTTCACGCCGGCCCGCTGAACTCCCACCGTGACTTCCGTGCCTTTTTCACCGCGAAGATGCTTTTGGACATCGTCGTTCGAAAATCCGACGGCAGATTCGCCATCGATTTCCACGATCTTATCGCCCGACTGAAGACCGGCCTTTTCGCTCGGTCCGCCGTTTATCGGGGTGACGACGCGGATCGTATCGTTCAGGATGTTGAACTGAATACCGATGCCCTCGAAGCTACCCTGGAAGTCTTCTTCTACCTTTTCGAGCTGTTTCGGGGGAATATAGACAGAGTGAGGATCCAGATCTTCCAGCAAGCCCTTGACTGCGGACTCGACAAGATCGCCGACTTTGACCTCGTCCACATAGTACTTTTGCGTGTAGCTCAGGACGTCCTGAAACTTCCGCATCTGCTCATAGACGCTGTCCTCCGAGATCGCACGAATTTGCGAACCGAGGAAAACGCTGAAAACAAGCAGAACAAAAACGGTAGGAGTGCTGAATTGCTTGCGGAACATATATGCCTCTTTTCTCTATCTTCGGTAATATCTACTAAACGTTCGCGCCGTGCGAATGTTTCACAGATGCCTCTTCAATTCGAATCTTTCCCCGAATAACAAGTCTTTTCTGCTCTATCACAACCTAACCTGTTACCGGACGGGTTCCCATTCCTCCGAACGCGATGCATTCGATTTGCGCACTGAAAGCCCATTCACGGCCCAGTCGCGCAGGATCTTCGCGTAACCTAGTTTACGGAATCTTCTGGGCGATTCGTACAGCTTTATGCCTGGGAGATTGACGATTTTGCCATGCTTACTGACGCGCCGGAAGAAATCGTAGTCTTCGCCGGCAACGATCTGGGGGTTATAGCCGCCTGTTTTCTCGTACACATCGGCGCGCACGATCTGACATTCGCCCCGCCCCATGCCTTCGCCGATGAAGTTCAGCAGCGAAAAGTAGGTATTCATGAGGACGTGGTAGAAGCGGTCGGTAAACGTTTCTTCCTCCGGAAAGACGTGAACGCGGCAGGTTGCCCCGGCGATCTTCGGGTTCCGAAAGGTTGTCTGGATTGCCGAGAGGAACTTCTGGACGTTCTGGAACTGAATATCCGCATTCACGAACACGTAGTATTCACCGTGTGCTTTCTCGGCGCCCATGTTCCTGCCGAGCGCAATAGTCTGCTTCTTTCCATTAAGACTTGAGACGCAGGATACGGGGAATTGTTCCGCGGCGGAGATCGTGGAGTCCGTGCTTCCGCCGTCGCTGATGATGACCTCATACGAAAACTGGCCGTTTAGCTCCCCAAAAATCTGACGCAGCAGTTTCGGGAGGAGAAGCTCCTCGTTCAAAGTCGGGATGATAAAACTGAATTGAGGTCGTTGCATCAATAAAAGTACAGTCCGTATGCGATAAACGATGGCGATATGCGAATCGCCGGAGAAGGAAAATGTATGTAATTAAGCCCTTGCTTGAGCGCTTTCATGAACCAGCTATCGCCCGGCAGAATCTCTTCCATATCGTAGTCGAGCGCCAGGATGACGTTGCTGTGTATGTTTTCCTGATCGATGCCGTGGTCATCGGTGATGTAGTCACGCACGGAAATGCCGACGGCGATTCCAAGCCAATCCGGCCAGTACGGCTCGATATCCGATGGCAGCAGCTTATCGACGTGGATTCCCATCCAGTACGTCTGGCCGCCGTAATCATCGATTGCATTTCCTTCGTGCTTACCGGCTTGCGCACGGTCGGACGGATAATATGAGAATTTTGGCTGAAAGTGTTGTAATGCAGGGACATAATACTGCCCCACCGGCCATGCCGCGCCGACAACATCTGCGATTGCATCGCTGGGACTAAAGCCCCAATCCGGTGCGAACCCATCCTCCACTTCGACGTACAACTCGAAAATCGAACCGAAGGCAAAACCGCCCCATACGGAGCTCTCGACCGACATTCCAGCCCATTGAAACATCCGCTGGGAGAGGTAAGAGGTGATAGCCCCGCCGTAGAAGTGCCCTGCCTTATCAACGTTCAGCGCGTACTCCGGATCGTCCTGCACATGGAATGGCACTCGATCCCCGCTCCACCATGCATTTCTCTGATAGATATGGACCGCAGTCAGCGTGCCGACCATGATACCGCCGACGATAAGGGCGTGATCGATTTTAATGTTGGTTTCGTTCGGGTCGTACCCTTCGAACGGGGGCGGGAAGTCATCGTGCCGAGGAACGGCCGTTTTGTATGCGGTTACCGTCCCGAACCAGCGCGCGGAGAAATATGGATCGGTTTCAGGACCGTTCACCGCCGGTGCCGCCTGCACGGAAAATCGTGCCAGCGTTGCAAGCAAAGCCAGCAAAAACCAGTTCTTAGAAATAGAGCCCATACCAGATGACACTCGGCGATATCCTCACTGCAGGCGCAGGGAATTTGATGTAGTTGAGGTAATGCTTTACCGATTCCCAAAATGGGCTATCCGACGGGAAGAGCGCTGTGATATCGACATCGAGGGCCAGGAAGAGCTCGATATTGCCTTCGCCGTATCCTTCCTTACTCTCGTCGGTCCAGCCTGTGATCTTGTCGTCGACCCCGAAGCCGACAGCGAAAGCGAGCCAATCGGGATAATACGGTTCGATGCTTTGGGGCAGGAAGTTGTTGACCTTCACCGAAGCCCAGTAGGTCTGATTGATGTAGTCGTCGTTGAACGTGCCGTTGCCGTCTGTCTTAATCTCCGTGAAGTACTTCCGGGTGCGCTGCCAGTACGAAAACTTGATGTCTATATTCTGAAGCGGTTCCACGTAATACTGTGCGACGGGGAACAGGCTGCCCAGCGTGCCGGTGCCGACATCCACAAGACTGAATCCCCATCGCGGCGAATAGCCGTCTTTCAACTCGATGCCGATTTGCACGAACGTACCGAACCCGGCGCCGTACCAGAGCGCTTGCTCCTCGGTCATTCCCGACCAGCGCAACGCCTCGTAACTCAGATCTGCTGCGATCAGTCCACCGAAGAAATGCGCCGCCTTATCGATGTTCTTCGCGTAGATGAGATCGTTTCCGGTATCGAGGTGGAGCTTGCCTTTCTCGCCGCCCCACCACTGATTCTGAACGAACACGTAGGACATCCCAAGCGAACTCGCCGCCACACCGGCAACGATTCCCAAACGGAAGGGATCGATCCGGCTTTCTTCTTCAAGCAAAAGCGTATCCGTCGATGCTGGATTGCCGCCGTCCTGAAGGCCCTGCGTCACGAGCAGGGCGCGTTCCTCGCTCGGCTTGGACGAGTCGGCGGGCGTATCCGCGAGCTGGGAATACGCTGCAGAAACCGGCAGCATGCACAGCATTACTGCAATCGTGAAGCTGCGGAGATACACGCTACTGTTCGCTATGATGTTCCGATATCGCATGTTTTAAGGTCAGGGTCCAGGAATCCTTCAGCAGTACGTCCCAGAGAAGCAGGACGGTTGATCCTTGATAGGTGCGCTCGAAGCCGTCCTCGGATTTTGAAACGCTCTCCAGAGGAGTTCGCCACATCTCGGCGGCTTTATCGCACTCGGTATATATCACAAAGTTATCCCATTCGTCCTTCAAAGAAAACCAGTTCACGCCTTCCACGATGCCCTGCGAATTCGGTTTCTTTTCCTCATCTCCGAGCTTAACGCCCTCGATGTCGTAGTACCGGTCGAATCCCGTTCCCGAAAAGAGGGTGTAGTTCATTTCGATGCCGAAGCGCAGACGCACGGGCTCGGCTTCGTAGTTATCGAGCCGGTACAGGATGTCCATCTCGGAACTGCCGGCGTTGAAGGTGAATGTCTTCGTTATTCCGACGCTGTGCTTCGCGCCGTCGAGCCAGCGGCCCCCATTACGATGGAGGGTAACACCGGCAAACTCGCCATAGCGCCGTACGGCCGGCAAGTATGGCTGGTTCGCAAAATCGCCCAGTTCGTTGAACTGCGCCCTGGCGAACTCCTCGATTGTCACATCCTCGCCGAGTATATGATCGATAAAACTTCCCTTACGATACCAGTCATAAATCAGGTACCTCTCAAGATGCGCTTCTTTGGCGGCAGTTTTCCCGCTGAACTTCTCGCTCTCGGGCGTTTTTTCGCCCTGCGCCTTAACGAAGGCCCGTGATACATCCTCGTGGTAGCCTTCCTCCTTGCGCGTCAGCACATCGGATACGTTCACGGTCGACGGTTTGAAATCCAGTTCAATGAGCTTCCCTCCGTCGCCGGGATCGAAGATGGCTCCGATCAGGCGGTTTTCGACGACGATCTCATCCTTCCCGTCGAGATCGAAGTCTTCTTCGCTCATACGCAGTTTCAGGTTGTCGTCCAGTTCGTCGAGGAGCTTCTCGGCTTTGATAAGATTGCGGAAGACTTCGCTGCGGATATGTGGCAGGTACACGCCGCCGAATACACCGTGCCAATAGGCGCAGTTGCATTGGGCCGCCCAGAGGTAGTCCTTGGCCTGCTGGAGATCCAGCACTGTTTCTTTCCCGCTCGTATCGTCTAGCTCGGCGTCGGCAATCCTCTGTGAAATACGCAGCATCTTCTTATGCATAGTATTCACTTCCGGGTACTTGACGAGGAAGTTCCTCCAGAATCCGCCGCGCAAAAACTGCCGGTACCGGTGCATACCCGGATCGCGCTTCATTTTCGTATCGATATGCTGGTAGTCGCGGTATGCCTCTGCGCTGGGCAGCGCCCAATGCATCATCTCTGCGTAGGATGCGGATGGGATGTACACCCTGCCCTGCGGATACTCGATATCGAGAACATCGCCGAAGTGCGTCGTCTTCAGCCACTCCTTGTTTTCGTCGAGCATCTGGAAGAAGCGCTCCAGCCAACCGCTGTTCCACACGTGATCGAACGTATCGGGCCAGATACCGAACTTCTCACCGTCGTCGGCGTACACGAGCAGCGGGTTGTTCTGCTCATCGCGCAGGCGGCCGAAGTATTCCAGATTCTTCTCTATCGTCCCGAACGGGATGAGGTAGCGGAGATCCTTGTTGATCGGGAAGAGCACCATCGGCTTTCCCTGCTCCTCCGTCACGTAGTACCCGTAGAGGTCTTCTTCGCGCAAGCCCGCGTACAAAAAGTGCGAATCGTCCAGGACGGTGAATTCCATATCTGCCTCGGCCATCGGCTTGACGAGGCCCTGCTCCCAGATGCGCTCAGCGAGCCACATCCCGCGTGGCTGATAGCCCAGATTGCGCTCGACGTAGGTCGTCAGCTTGCGTATCTGCCCGACCTTGTCTCTATCCGGTATGATCGGCAGGATCGGTTCGTGGTACGCGCCGCTGAGGAGTTCCAACTGGCCGCGCTTGACGAGCGCGCGGAGGAGTTCCAGGACCTCCGGCCGGTTGCGCTCGAACCACCCGAGGAGGATACCGGTGTTGTGCATACTGACTTTAACAGCCGGGTACCGCTCCATGAGCCTGAGGAAGGGCAGATAGGCCTTCTCGGTCGCATCCGCGAACACCTCGTCGAAATTGCCCTCCGGTTGATGATTGTGGAGGCAGAAAATGAAAGAAACGTGATTCATATATGTCGTGTTGTACGATAATGTAAATTGAAGGAGAACGGTCCTCCCTGAAGATAAAACCTGAGCCTGAGGCTCAAAGTTCATGCAGGATCGGTCCCAAGTCATTCATCTCAGAGCGAAAGCAAGCATGTCCGAACAAAGCGCTGATACAAGATACAACCTCTTCGGCAGTTCTGCCGAGGAATTGGAAGCGCTCGTAGCCGATTTCGGGCTCCAGCGTTTCAGGGCCGAGCAGATCTACCGCTGGATGTATGCGGAGCATGTGTACGGCTTCGCCGGGATGACCAACCTGAGCAAGGATCAGCGGGAACGGCTTAGCGAGCGTTTCAAAATAGAGCTGCCCGCTATCGCAGGTTCATCAACCAGCAGCGATGGGACGGTGAAGTACCTCATCGAGCTTGAGGACGGCCTTCGCGTAGAATCCGTGCTCATCCCGACCGAAGACGAGGACAGCGAAAAGCTCCGGCGGCTGACGCTCTGTATCTCGACGCAGGTTGGCTGCCCGCTGGACTGCAAGTTCTGCGCGACAGGCTCGATGAAACTCAAGCGCAACCTTACGGCCGGTGAAATCATGGGGCAGTATTTCCGCATCCAGGAGCAGACCGGGGAACGGATCAGCAACATCGTCTATATGGGCATGGGCGAACCGATGCTCAACTACGATGCCGTCATGCAATCGGTCGAGATTCTGACCGACGAGCGCATCGAGGCCCTGGGCGCGAACCGCATTACGATATCCACCGCGGGACTGATTCCCGAAATCCGCAGGCTGGCCGATGAGGGACGGAAGATGAAGCTCGCGATATCGCTGCACACCCCCGATAACGCTGCCCGCACGAAGCTCATGCCGATCACCAAGAAGTATCCTGTCGATGAGCTCATCGCCGCCGCCGAGTATTACTACCAGCGCACGCGAAAGCGCGTCACTTATGAGTATATTCTCTTCGAAGGATGGAACGACAGCGCGGAAGACGTCCAGCGCCTGGCGAAGATCTGCAGACGCTTCCCGAGTAAAGTGAATCTTATACCCTTTCATGCGGTGGACTATGCATTCCCTGAGGGCATGCCGCTCCGTTTGCGCGCCGCCGCACCCGAAACAATCGAGAGCTTCGCCGAGTCGCTGCGCAACGCCGGTGTGACCGTCATGCTGCGTTCGAGCTCGGGAAAGGACATTAACGCAGCCTGCGGGCAGTTGGCGTTGCAGAACGAAAATAGCGGATAGAATTCGGACATCGGAAGGCCTGCTTCGGCCATGCCTCTGCGTTCTCCGCTAAGTCATTGATTTTGACTGCATTCGGTTTCTTCTAGATTTTTTTTCGTAAGTTACCCTGACTTTTTATCACCCTCATACGAATACGATAGAACAGACGATCTTTATCCACTCAGGCATTCCATGTATTTAGTCATCTTTGGACCTCCGGGAGCAGGAAAAGGCACGCAAGCACAGTACATTTCCGAGCATTTTGAGATCCCGCACATATCCACCGGAGAGATCTTCCGGGAGAACATAAAGAACGACACCCCGCTTGGCGTTGAGGCGAAGCGCTATACTGCATCCGGCAACCTCGTCCCGGATTCGCTGACGAACGCCATGGTCCGCGACAGGATCCAGAAGGCCGACTGCAGCCGAGGCGCACTGCTGGACGGATACCCCCGCACGATCGACCAGGCGCGCGAATTCGACAAGATGCTCGCCGAGAAGGGTTCGCAGTTGAGTGCGGTCATCAACCTGAAGGTGCCCGACGGCGAGATTGTTCAGCGCCTCTCGAAACGCGGCCGCTCGGACGATAACCCCGAGGCGATAAAGCGCAGACTGCAGATCTATCACAATCAGACCGAGGTGATTGTCGGGTACTTCCGGGATAGAGGCCTGCTGCACGATATCTACGGCGTCGGCAATATTCAGGAAATCTCCAAACAGATTCTCGATACGTTGGATAAGGTGACGCACAAAAATGAACAACATTCGTAGCATTGGGATTCTGTTCCTATTCACCATTGCACTGGGAACCAGCGCTCAATCTCAGAACATATCGGACTTACTGAACGACTTCGGCATTACGGAGATCGCCCGCGACTACCTGCAGCCCGCTGCCGATGCGGTCGGTTACAGCTTTAATAGCGGCCTGTACCATACAGCCGAGGTAGAGCAGGGATTCAATCTTTGGGTTGGCATGCGAGGCGTGTGGACGTTCGTGCCCGAGGACGAGAAGAGCTTCACGGCAGTGCTCCCCGAAGAGATGGTATCGCTCGGCTACCCATCGCAGGTAACAACTGCCACCGTACTCGGCGACAAAGGCGCCCTGCTGCAAAGCTCCATGCAGGATGCACCGGACGTGCAACTGCCCGGAGGCATTAACACGAGCAGTACCTACATCTTCATGCCTCATGCCGTCGTAGGTTCGTTTGCCGGGTTCAATCTGATGGTCCGCGGCATCCCTCCCGTCGAATTCGACAGCGACGTCGGCGAGGTGAGTTTTGTCGGCGCGGGGTTGAAGTTCAGTCCCACGCACTTCACGCAGCACAACCAGGCTGCACGGCAGCGTTTCGATGTCGCGCTCATGGTTGCGGCGCAACGGTTCGAAGCCGGCGACTATCTCACTGTCGTGAACTACAACGCCAACGTGCATGCGAGCATCAACTTCGGCCTGCTGACGCTCTTCAGCGGCGTCGGTTTCGAGCGCTACAATATCGACGTGGCCTACACGTACGATCCTCCCGATGATCTGGCGCCCGACGCGCCGCCCAGCCTGCTTACGCCGAAGTCCATCGAACTCGGCTTTAACCGCGATAACTTCCGGTACACGGTTGGCGCAGACCTCACACTCATCGCTCTGTTAAACATATCCGCCGACTACAGCTTCGGAGTGCAAGATAATTTCTCCTTCGGCGTCGGTGTAAAACTCTAACTCTGATCTTGGAATAAGTATGCTACGCCGTTCCTCCCTGCTGCTTTGTTCGTTGATTCTGTTCGGAGCATCCGCACACGCCCAGTTCGAATACAGCACCAAAACCCTCCTCGAAGGCTACTCGCTCGAACTCTTCGAGCAGAATGCAGACGGCTATATGAGCCCTCTCGTCATCGTGACGAACGTAGGCGCGAACGACGGCTTCTTCAATTCGGCAATTGTCCCGAAGGAAGACAAGCTGCATTTCAAGTTTTCGGTAAAGAGCATGATGGCGTGGGTAAAGGACGATCAGAGATCGTACATTGCAACGCTTCCGACGGTAATTCAACCCGACGACGGAATCGAAGAGCGGCTGTTCAAGGTCGCCCTTCAGGAAGCAATCGCACAGGGCGAAGTGGATCAGAACATCGAGACCGCCACGGTGTTCGGGAATCAAGGCACAGACTTCCAGATGCCGAAGGAATTCATCCGCTCCCTTGGTAGTTTTCCCGATTCCACGATCGATGATCTTCCAGATTACATTCCGCTAACACGCGGAACGAATCAGGATTTCGTTGTCGCAGCGGTGCCGCAGCTCGAGATCGGCACCTGGAAAAGCACCCAGCTTCTCGTCCGCTACGTACCGCCGGTGGAATTCGATACCGCAGTCGGGGATTTCTCATTCGTCGGCGTCGGACTGAAGCACGGATTCACCAACTGGCTCAAGAATCCGCCGTTCCACGGCGCCATTCAAATCACCTACCAGCACTCGACGATCAAGAATTTCATCGGCGCAACCCAGGCTGCCCTGGAAGCAACGACCGATATGTTCGCTGTGAACCTGCATGCATCGAAACGGTTCGGCTATGTGGAACCGTATATCGGGCTATCGTACGAGCAGCTTACATCGGAAGGGACATACACGTTCACGCTGCCAAAGCGCCTCTCGGACGAACTCGGCTACGACATCGATCCGCAAACTGCGTACGTGGATTTAAAGGACAATGCGATCAAGGCGACGATCGGATTAACAGCCCACCTCGATCCCGTTGAGCTCAACGTCGGGGCTGGAATCAGTAAGCACATCATACTTGGGATAGGTCTGGGTGTGAATTTCGACGCACCCGACTGGATGCAGCCGTTCGATAGCAAAGACTAGCTCTCGTCGTAGTCCCCGGGGCGGCGTTCCTGCAGATTGCGCGCCTTCATGCGCAAATCGACATCGCTGTCGTACTCATCGACAATCTCCCCTACAAGTTGCTCGAGGATATCTTCGAGCGTCAGTACTCCTGCCATGCCGCCGTATTCGTCGATGACGATTGCGATATGTTCGCGGTTCCTCTGGAAATCGCGCAGCAGCGTATCGATCCGCGCAGTTTCCGGTACAAACGACACCTCATCCGCAAAGTTTCTGAGCGTCTTTTCGCCCTTGTCCTTTGCCAGGGCCTCGAGTAAATCGCGGATCCGAACAACCCCGATGATGTTCTCCATGTCGTCTTCGAACACCGGGAAGCGGCTGAAGGGCGATTTGTAGAGCTCTTTCGCGATCTCCTCCAGCGTCTTATCGGCTTGATAGGCAACGACGACCGTCCTCGGCGTCATGATGTCGCGGGCGAGAATATCGTTCATGTGGAATACGCGCCGGATGAGCACGTTTTCGGATTCGAGGATCGTCCCGTGCCGGTGCCCGATCTTCGCCAGCGTCTTGATGTGATCTTCCGATGTGCGCGAACTCGGAGCAATGGAATTCGACAGCGGTTTTACCATGATCCGCGTCAACCAAATGAGGGGTATGAAGACGATGCGGAGCAGGTACACAATGCCGGATGTCAGCCTTGCATACTGCGGCGCTTTGCGCTCGCCGATGGTCTTCGGTATGACCTCGCCCAGGAGAATAATGATGAAGGTGAGCACTCCGCTAAACACGCCGAGCCAGACTTCATCGAACACCGTGCTTGCGATGGAACCTACCAGGATGGAGCCCGTGATGTTCGCAAGGTTATTGAGGATCACGATGGCGATAATGGAGTCCTGGATATTCTCCTTGTTGCCCTTCAACCGGTGAGCGCCTCTTCTTCTCCGTTCCTCCATCTGCTCGATCTGCACATGGGTCACCGAAAAGAGGGCGGCTTCCATGCTCGAAGAGAGGAAGGATAGCAGGATGATAAAAGCCGTTGCGCTGAGAAGTAGAATCATAAGGTATTAGTCCGGATGCCCTAAGATATGAAGGACAGGAGAGAAAGTGGAACGGTGAAGAGGATTTCGCTCTCAGCATGCTCCGCAGTTCCCCTCCACCTTGTTTCAGCAGGCGGGGTTTATTAAGTTTCAAAACTTGTTTATTGAACCCTCAATTCGCGGATTCGCCATGACTCTCGATCAAGACCTCCAATCCATGCAAGAAGCGCGCGACCTCGTCAAGCGTGCCCACGAAGCCTACCTCGAATACAAGCAGTTCACCCAGGCGCAAGTCGATACGATCGTCGAAGCGATGGCACGGGCGGGCTTCGATAATGCTGAAAGGCTCGCGAAGATGGCGCACGAGGAGACGGGATTCGGCCGCTGGCAGGATAAGGTCGTGAAGAACGTATTCAGCACGAAGCATGTGTGGGAATCGATCAAAGACCTGAAGACGGTCGGGATGGTGCGCTCGTACAAGAACGGCGCAGTCATAGAGATTGCCGAGCCCATGGGAGTCGTCGCCGCTCTTGTTCCCTGCACGAACCCGACTTCCACCGCGATGTACAAGGCAATCATTGCCCTCAAAGGCAGAAACGCCATCGTTGCAAGCCCGCATCCGCGCTCAGTGAAATCCACGACGGAATGCCTGCGTGTCCTCGACGAAGCCGCAGTAAAGGCCGGCGCTCCGAAAGGACTGATCCATTGCATGCAGCACGTGAGCCGCGAAGGTACCACAGAATTGATGCAGCAGAAACGCACCGCTGTTATTTTGGCGACGGGCAGCACTGCCATGGTGCGGGCTGCGCAAAGTGTCGGGAAGCCAGCCTTCGGCGTCGGCGCAGGCAATGTGCCCGCATTTATCGAACGCACAGCGAATGTGAAAAAGGCCGTTGCCGACGTCATGACCGGGAAGAAGTTTGATAACGGCGTGCTCTGTTCTACGGAAGCTTCCGTCATCGTTGATTCGCCCGTCTATGATGAAGCACGTGAGCTGGTGAAGCAGCACGGCGGTTTCTTCTGCGAAGGCGAAGACAAGGACAAACTCCGCAGGACGGTCTTCCCCGGCGGCCACCTCAACTCTGAACTCGTCGGCAAACCCGCGACCTTTATCGCACAGCAGGCAGGCATCCAGTGCCCGCCGGAAACTGCGGTGCTCGTCGCCGAGATCGACAAAGTCGGACGGGACGAGCCGCTATCGCGCGAAAAACTCAGCCCTGTGCTCTCGATGTTCAAAGCCGACGGCTGGCTCGCAGGCTGCCACCGCTGCATCGAGCTGCTGGAATTCGGCGGCATTGGGCACACAATGGCAATCCACTCGTCTGATAAAGAAGTGGTAATGAAATTTGCACTCGAAAAGCCCGCGCAGCGCGTCGTCGTGAACAGCGTCGCCTCCGTCGGAGCGGTCGGATACACGAACGAACTCGCACCGTCGCTCACCCTCGGACCGGGCACGATCGGCGGCAGCATCATCTCGGAAAACGTCACCGCCGAGCACCTCGTGAACGTCAAGCGGGTTGCATTCGAGACGAAACCGATGAACGACGAGCGCGGCAGTGCGCTCCCGCAGGATACTCAGCTCCGCTGGGGTAATTCCACTCCGGCTTCCCGCACCCGCGACGAAGGCCAGGAACGGCGCAGCTGGATGAAAGAGATCGAAGAACGCATCCGCGACCGGGCCGGCAATCCTGCAATCGGTAACAAGCCTCAGCAGCCCGCTGCAAAACCCGAAGTGAAATCGGGCGTGGTGCTCGGGGCAGGTATTACCGCTGAAGAAGTGCAAAAGATTATCTCCGAATTCTCACTCAAATAGAGTCACATGGCCGATCATAAAGGGAACATCCTATGGGTCGACGACGAAGTCGACCTCCTGAAGCCTCATATCCTGTTTCTTCAGCAGCGCGGATATAATGTCGCAACCGTATCCAACGGCGAGGATGCGCTCGATTGGGTGCGCCAGGCACCGACGGATCTGATCTTGCTCGATGAATCCATGCCCGGCATGGGCGGACTGGAGACGCTATCGAAGATCAAGGAATTCCGTCCTGCTCTGCCCGTCATCATGGTAACGAAGAACGAAGAAGAAACCCTGATGGAGGAGGCGATCGGCGAGCAGATAAGCGACTATCTGACGAAGCCAGTCAACCCCAGTCAGATACTTCTCGTCGTGAAGAAGTTCCTCGAAGGCAAGCAGATCGTCAGGCAGAAAACGGCGCAGGACTACATTCAGGAGTTCAACTCCATCACGATGGCGTTGATGAACGATCTGAGCCTCGACGAGTGGGTGAACATCTACCGGAAGCTGGTCGAAGGCGAAGTAGAACTCGACAGCCACCCCGAACTCGGTCTGCACCAAACCGTGGCGGATCAGCGCAAAGAGTGCAATAAGGAGTTCAGCCGTTTCGTCGAGAACCACTACAGGGACTGGGTTGCCGGAAACGATGTCACGCTCTCGCCGCATGTGGTCGATAAGTTCGTCGTGCCGGAGCTGGAGAGC
>PABJ01000112.1 GCA_002699105.1 Ectothiorhodospiraceae bacterium
GAGGTCTATTTCGATCCGTCCTACAATGCTAATCCTCTCGTGAATGCTATGGCAGTCGGGATCGTGAAGCATGACGAGACCGTGTCTGCGATTGCAGAAGGAGAAGGCAACCCGGTCTTCATCGTCGGAAGTGCAACCGGCCGGGACGGCATACATGGTGCTACATTTGCCTCAGAAGAACTCTCCAGCGAATCGGAAGAAAAGAGGCCGTCAGTGCAGGTAGGAGACCCTTTTACCGAGAAGCTCCTGCTCGAAGCATCACTCGAAATTATCAAGGAAGATCTTGTCGTCGGTATGCAGGATATGGGTGCTGCCGGAATAAGCTGTTCCACAACAGAGATGTCGGCCAAAGGGAAGGTCGGAATGGATATCAATCTGGATCTGGTCCCGATGCGGGAAACAGGTATGTCAGCGTATGAAATCCTCCTTTCTGAGTCACAGGAGCGCATGCTTGTTGTCGGAAAGAAAGGCAAGGAAGCCGAAATCCGTGCGGTGTTCGAAAAATGGGATCTCCATGCAGTCGAAATAGGGAAGGTAACGAGCGACGGCATCGTCCGTATGCGTCGCGATGGGGAACTGAAAGCTGAAGTCCCGGCGGATTCGCTGGTGCTGGGCGGTGGCGCACCTGTCTATATCCGCGAAACACGCCGTCCGTCCTACCTGGACACCACACTGGCGTTTCAGCAGGATTCGGTGCCAGTGCCCGAGGACATAGGCAAGGTGCTTCTTTCCTTGATGGGTTCTCCGAATATCGCCAGTAAACGCTGGGTGTACGAGCAGTACGATCAGAGCGTGCGGACGAATACAGTTATATCGTCCGGAGGGGATGCAGCTGTGACGAGGATAAAAGGAACATTGAAGGCGCTCAGCGTCAGCACTGATTGTAACGGCAGATATGTCTACCTCAATCCGAAGAAGGGTGCCATGATCGCCGTTGCTGAGGCTGCGCGGAACGTTGTCTGCACTGGTGCGCGACCATTGGGCGTTACGAACTGCCTGAACTTCGGCAATCCGTACAAGCCCGAAATCTACTACCAGTTCAAAGAAGCCTGCGCAGGGATGGGAGAGGCATGCGAGCGGTTCGAGACGCCGGTCACCGGCGGTAACGTGAGCTTCTACAATGAGAACCCAACCGGCGCGGTGTATCCGACGCCAGTTATCGGTCTTGTAGGTCTCATCGAAGATGTAAAGAATATCACGCCGGCAGGATTTCAGGATGAAGGCGATATTGTATTTCTGCTTGGTAAGAACCGCAATGAAATCGCCGCCTCTGAATACTTGGCGACAATCCACGGAATCGTTGCAGGAGATGCACCCTATATCGATCTCGATGAAGAAAAACTGCTCCAGGATGGCGTACTTGCATTGATAGATGCCGGTCTCGTGAAAAGCGCTCACGATATCTCTGACGGCGGCCTTTCGGTAGCGCTTGCCGAATGCTGTATCATCGGACGGCGCCCGGTTGGCGCAAGTATCAGGTTGTATGACCGCATACGCCGTGATGCCCTGTATTTTGGTGAGAGCCAGGGCCGTTACGTTCTCACCTGCGCAGCAGATGCAAAACGTGATTTCGTACAAAAGGTGATGGAGCACGATTTGGAGATCCAGGAAATCGGTGTTGTCGGCGGCGATATACTGACGTTAAATGACGACATCACCCTGAATGTCCCGGACATCCATTCGACGTACTACAATGCATTGGAGCAACTGCTGGAGAGCTAGTGGCTTCATTGAAGCAGCGTATCAGAACGTACTTCTCGCCCGAGGAGATGCGAAAACACACCGGCTTTATACAGCCGGCGTACACCTATATTACCCGCCTCATCGATAGAATAGATCGGGATAACCTGTTCCTGGCTGCCGCGGGAATAGCCTTCAATGCATTGATATGCATCGCTCCATTGTTCCTGATCGTGTTCTCGATCCTGGGTTTTTACCTCGACCCCGAGACTGCCATTGATACGATTGATAGCTATATCGAATCGCTTCAACTCTTTCCGGTGCAGGAGCAGGAAGTGAAGCAGCTATCCCACACTATTGTCAACCAGTTCATCGATAGTGCCGAACTCGCTGGGTTGGTTGGCGGATTCGGTCTGATCTTCGCATCGACAGCGTTGTTCTCGGCTTCGCGCACAGTGCTCAACGGCATTTTTGCGGTTCAGAATACGAAGAGCATTCTTGTCACGAAGCTCAAGGACGTGGGTATGCTCTCGATTGTCGGGATTGTCGTTCTGGCTATTCAGATTACTTTCTTTTCAGCCAGCATTATGGAAGGGTTGGTGCGGGCAGCCGGATTTGGCGAGTCGGTACTGAGCTGGATGGAACCTTTATCCAGTACGATCATCTCTTTTGTGGGAGTGTTCGCAGGATTCTATGCGCTGTTCTATCTCATTCCGGATAAGAAAATGTCCTGGCGGACAGTGCTTCTTTCGAGTGCTGTGGCTGCCGCACTTTGGACCGTTGCACGGATGTTGTTCACCTACTACATCACCCACCTCTGGAGGATAGGGAACATATACGGTCCCTATGCTCTTCTGGTTGTTATAGCGATCTGGGGCTACTATTCTGCGATAACAGTTCTTCTCGCGGCGGAGATTGGAAGAATGAGTGAAGAACGCACGTTTATCAAGCGCCTCTTCCACCCCGAAACGCTCGCCGGTCTTCGTGAACGGGCGATGCGTTTCAGTGGGAAGATTGTTACCGAAGAAGAGAAAAACCTCTAGGTGTTTTCGGAATTCTTGGAGGCCATATCCATGAATGGTTTCAGCAGATCGATCGGAATTGGGAACAGAGTCGTCGAATTGTGTTCCGCTGCCACGACAGTCAGGGTTTGCAAGTAGCGAAGCTGAATCGCCGCCGGATTGCGCGAGAGGATTTCCGCAGCACTCGAAAGTTTCTCCGATGCCTGAAACTCGCCTTCCGCGGCAATGACTTTCGAGCGCCGTTCACGCTCAGCTTCTGCCTGCTTCGCCATCGCACGCCGCATTTCCTGAGGAAGATCGATGTCTTTGACTTCGACTAAACTGACCTTGATGCCCCAGGGCTCAGTTTGATTGTCGATGATCTCCTGCAGTTGCTGGTTGATTTTGTCACGCTCGGCAAGCAGCTCGTCGAGTTCACTCTGGCCGAGAATACTGCGCAATGTGGTCTGAGATAGCTGACTCGTGGCAAAGAGGAAATTCTCTACTTCCACAATAGCTTTTGATGCATCCAGGACGCGGAAGTACACAACAGCACTCACCTTCACTGAGACATTATCGCGAGTAATGACATCCTGAGCTGGGACGTCGAGAACGATTGTTCGCAGACTGACCTTGACCATCCTGTCGATGAAGGGTATGAGGAGAATAAGCCCTGGTCCCTTAGTTCCGATCAGACGGCCAAGTCTGAAGACGACGCCTCTCTCGTATTCTCGCAATATGCGGATTGCGGATCCAAGAATTATCAGGAAGAAGATCAGGATTAGTACGAAGATTGCGAAGACGGGTTCCATGAAAGACCTCTGTATGTTGAATGCGGATAGTATACTATTCTTCTACCTGCTCGACGGTGAGGACGAGGTTCCGTACTGACACTACCCGTACACGGGCACCAGCTTCGATCTCATCCGATATTGTCACTGCCTTCCAGTATTCACCGTGGATCAGAACCTTCCCTTCGGGAGAAATTGGTTGAACGACCTTCCCAATCTCGCCAACGATTCCCTCGTTGCCAGTTGTTGGTTTGCGCCGCATGGAGGAGATGCCCTTCAGTATTATCAGAAGGAAGAAGGCAGTCGAAACGACGGTCACTGCAATAATGACGGTCAAGGAGATTTCCATAACCTCAAATCCTGCTGGTGAATCTATGAGCATGAGTGAGCCGAAGAACAGGGCCGCCACTCCGCCGATGGAGAGCAGGCCGTGGCTGACGATTTTGATTTCGAGTATGAACAGCACCACCCCAAAAAGGATAAGCGCGAGACCGGCGTAGTTCATTGCCAGTGCGTTTAGGGAATAGAGTCCGAGTATCAAACAGATACCGCCTACGACCCCGGGGAATATCGCACCCGGATTGTACAGCTCGAAGAAGATGCCATAAATCCCGATCATCATTAGGATATAGGCGATGTTAGGGTCGCTGAGAGTATTGAGCAGTTCGAGTTGGAACGACATCTCGATTTCTTCCAACTCCGCGCCTGAGACATCGAGGACCCTATAGCCAGATCTCACCTCGACACTCATGCTGTCAATTGCCGACAGAAGGTCATCAATATTCGCTGCAATGATATCCACCACATTGATTTCGACTGCTTCCGTTTCTGTCAATGATACGGATCGCCGGACAGCTTCTTCAGCCCACTCAATATTTCGGCCGCGGCGTTCCGCAATGGTGCGGGCAAATGCTGCGATATCATTCGTTGCCTTGGTCATCATGATGTCGGTTGAATCCGAAGAATTCTCCCCACCCTGTGTCACCGGATGCGCCGCACCTATGTTCGTGCCGGGCGCCATTGCGGCAATATGTCCGGCCATCGTGATAAATACACCGGCAGATGCTGCCTGAGCCCCTCCAGGCGCAACGTAGACGACGACCGGAACATCCGCTTCCAGCATTGCAGCTACGATGTCCCTCGTTGCTGTCACCAGTCCACCCGGAGTATTCAGAAAGATGATCAACGCCTCAGCATCCTGTTCTTCGGCTTCTTCGATTGAATTGATGATGAACTTTGCTGAAGCCGGATTGATGCTGCCTTTCAGCGTGATCGTCTTGATTACCGGTGCTGCGGACACCATGCTCGCTGAAAGCATGAGGAAAAACCCTGTTACGAGAATCGCACGTTTCATGGCGATATCCTGGCTATCTGAAGGTGATAGTGTAAAAATGCAAAACTTGTCGAAAATAACAGTGGATTCTGTCCCTTTGCATCGTCAAATTGATTTATAACGAACGACGGCGGACGGTCAGCACGGAGCGTAGTGAGCTGACGTCTGTTCCGGTCATGTGCAGAGCATACTGAGGAGTGAATGAACTCCGGAACCAACAGCATGACTAGGCCCTTCGTTCTTATTGATGAGTACCTCTTATGAAAGTGAGACGATGATACATCATCCTGATCTATATAGCCAGTTGCTGGATACCTTTGGACGCGCCAACAAACTATCGCCGGAACTTGGACGTCTTCTCCAACTGGTCGAATCCCAATATCTCCAATATGAGAACGAGATTCAAAAACTTCGAGACAACCAATCCGAGCTGGTGCCGAAGAAAAACGGCTCATCTGTGAAGGCAGGGAAGGGACTCACATCGTTATCCATCCTCTCAGGATCTGAGGTCCTCAGGAAGATGCTCACGCACGCTCCATACTTTGTCTTTGCCACCGACGAGAAGGGAATCATCATTTCGACTGAAGGGGCGGGATTGCTCAAGGCCGATATCGATGTGATGCGGGTGCTGGGTAAACCTATCACGGAGGTGTTTATCGATCTGGAAGAGCCACAGGTATCATGGGAAGAACTGGTCGGGAACGACTACTCCTCCTGGCAAGCGTTGCTGGGGAATGGCCTCTTTGAATTTCACACGGTATCGTATTACTTCGCAGAGAAAGCATTCGCGGGTGTCTCCGGGATCGCCCACCTCCAGACCGACAGGCCGAACGACATTTTTAAAAAGAATATGGTTTCGGTCGTCAGCCATGAACTGCGGACACCACTTACTTCGATGCTGGGCTCGTTGAAGCTGCTGAGGAAAGGTGTCGGCGGCGGCATGGGCGCTGAGGGTAATTCATTGCTTGAGATTGCACAGGCAAACGGTGAGCGGCTCATGCGGCTGCTCAACGATATTATTGATATTGAACGGATCGAGTCGGGGGCAATCGATTTTTCATGCAGTATTGTAAAGCTGAAACACATCGTGGAAGAGGCGGTAATGCTGAACGGAGCATACGCTATGCAGGAAGGCGTCACCTTTGAGATTGATGAAGCTTCGGTCGATAGTAATATCTGTGTAGATAAAAGCCGTCTGCTCCAGGTTATTACGAATATTCTGTCGAACGCTGCGAAGTTCTCTCCGTCAGGTACTCCTGTACGAATTGCGCTCGATCAACGGGATCATTTCGCTCGGATTGCAATAAGCGATTCCGGGCCCGGAATAAGCGAGGATTTCAAAGCGAAGATCTTTGAGAAGTTTTCGTACAGGGATCCTGAACACAGCGATTCGCGGACTGGGGCGGGACTCGGACTGAGTATCAGCAAGGCGATAACCGAGCAACTAGGCGGGACGATCGGGTTCGAGAGCAAGGAAGGCTCGGGAACGACGTTCTTCATCGAAATCCCAATAGTGGCAGAAGAGGTCTCCTAGCGTTTCGCAACCATTGAAGTGCGAACTGTATTTCCGCTTCGGACCGTCAGCACATAGATACCGGGTCTGAGTGAGTTCAGTCCAAATCGAAGGGATTCGTATCCGGCCGTAATTTTCCCTGAGTGCATCTTCTTCATCGATCTGCCGAGTAAATCGCTCAGGACGATCTCGACGTTTGAGGTGGGGTTGGCTTGTACGACGAGATTCAAATACGATTCGAATGGATTCGGGAAAAGCGTGTACTGCAGGTCTGTAGCCTCCGATGCGTAGTACGGCACAGATGTTAGCGTCTCCGGAATCATCGCCGCGACAACTTGCTCATAGAGTACTCGATGACCACCATCGTTGAGATGAATGCCGTCGCCGGAATTGAACAACGGATTAATAGTTCCATCGGTTGCAGCGATAGCACTCCAAAAATCAAGTGAATAGGCTCCAAAGCGCATCTTCGACCAGCCTCGGAACCAGATCAAATTCTCCCGCTGGGAGAATGAGAAGTTGCGCGGCTGCGTCGTTGTGACCCAAATAGGTACTGAACTGAAATCGGCGAGCGCAGCTATCCTCTCAAAGTTTTCTATCTGCTCGGTGCTATCATAATTGCGGGCTGCATCATTCGACGGTAGATTCACGATTATTACCGTAGGACGCAAACGAAGCGCCTGTGAAATATTCCTCTGGGAGTCAGGTGCTGGTCTTCCTATCGGCGGCGAGAAAAAGTCTGGCTGTAGCTGGTAACTCGTATAGCCACCTCTCGACAAGTTAATCACCTCACTGCCAGGGTAGGCCTGGTTTATGTACCCGGAATACCGTCCTACCCACGCACTATCATACGTACTTGCTCCGCTGCCTGCGGCAGTCGAAGAACCCAAGACCACAATACGCAGACTATCCTGTGCGCTTGCACTCCAGGAAACAAAAACGAGGAGCGCAATGCCCAAGGCTGTGAATGAGGTGGTATGGTTTTTCAGGGGGTTCATGAAAGCTGCTGAAATGAATAACTCTCTTTGTAAATCAAACTCTCCATGATCGGAGAATGTTCCTGTAAGACGTGTCACCTACAAGACATGAGATGCAGCCTCAAGGTTACGTTCATTGCCTTGCTCATTGGGCGTGAGTATATTACAGATACATTCGTCGTACACTTCACTGCTAATCTTCTTTGCCCAACCAGAACGAAACGAGCAATTCGCCGAAACCCGTAGAGACTAACCCGGAAACCTGGGTAGACGAGTACGGCGACTATCTCTATCGCTACGCGCTCATGCGCGTCAGGGATCCGAACCAGGCGGAGGACTTGGTTCAGGAGACGCTCTTAGCTGCACTGAAGGCCCGCAAGAACTTCGCAGGGCAGTCCACAGTGAAGACCTGGTTGGTCGGCATTTTGAAACACAAGATTATCGATTTCTTCCGGAAGAACAGCCGGGAAAAGCTCGTTGATCCATCGGATAACAGCGATGTTGAACTCAACGACTTCTTCGATAAAAACAAACAGTGGCTCCCCAATGCTGTTCCGAACGATTTCCCAAACCCGACGCAGGCAATAGAAAACGAAGAGTTTACTACGGCCTTGCTAAGCTGCCTTGAAAAACTCCCTCCGCGGACGGCAGAAGCTTTTTCACTCCGCGAGATGGAGGACATGTCCAGCGAGGAGATTTGTAACATTCTGGACATTACTCCGAATAACTTCTGGGTGATGATGCACCGTGCCCGAATTGCGCTTCGGAAATGCCTTGAGAATAGCTGGTTGAATCAGAACAAGTAATTCACAACTGTTTACGCTACATCCATGAAATTAATGCCCACATGCAACGAAGCCGTCGAGATGATGTCAAAGTCGATGGATATGGAATTGACCACCGTCGAACGGGTTGGGTTGAAGCTCCATGCCTTCCTCTGCATTCATTGTAAGAAGTATTGGGACCAAATACTCATGGTGCGGGATGCCGTACGACAAGCAGTTGAAAAACAGGAGTCGGAGGAGTCGACCTGCTCGCTCAAACCGCTTCCGGAGCAGCGTAAGGCGGAACTCAAAGCTCTCATCAACAACAGCCTCTCGACCTGACCCTGCTGTAAGCTCCAGCCGCAGCACACGACAGTAGTAGTAGATCAATACTACTGAAATAGATACCACCCACATCAATGGCATATCTTATCGACCCGGCATTTCGTGCGGGTGTTATTGCTTTCATCCTATTCCTCCTTCCCGGTGGCGCATTCGCGCAGGATTTCTTCACCGATGCTGATCAGTTCTTCCGAACCCTCGTTCGCAACGACCGCGTAGATTACCGCAGCATTTCCGAACAACCCGCTGATCTTAATCTATTGATTGATCGTATCGCTTTGACGGAGGTGGACGATGGATGGGCTGATTCTGAGATCAAGGCGTTTCTTATCAATGCGTATAACCTGCTGGTGATAAAAGGAGTAGTGGATAATTACCCACTTAAGTCGCCGCTGGACGTGAAGGGGTTCTTTGATGATAAACAGCATACTGTTGCTGGGAAACGTGTATCGCTGAACCAATTGGAGAAGGACTGGCTACTGTCGGAGTTCGAGGATCCGAGGCTCCACTTTGCGCTTGTGTGCGGGGCAGTCTCATGCCCGCCGTTGATACCTGAAGCGTATACCCCGGCAACGCTCGATGAACATCTCACGAGGCAAACTGCCAGAGCGATCAACGACCCAGAGTTCACACGAATCGACAGCGATCAGCGGGTAGTGAGACTATCAGAGATATTCAATTGGTATGAGGATGATTTCACAGGGAGCGGTCAAACTGTAGTGGATTTTATTAACAAGTATCGAACCACTCCGATACCTGATGAGTTCACCATCGAGTACTACAACTACGATTGGAGCCTCAATGCACTTGGTGCGAATTTGCCAGACCGCGTAGAAAAGGATAACCTTCAGTCGTATACACCTTCAACATTGCTGCAAGAGCGCGAGATCGAATTCAAGCTTTTCAACAATTTGTATTCACAGAATTCGTACTTCGATGACGATGGAGATGAGATCGACGAAGGGAAGCGGTCCAGCTACTTGTCCAGCATCTTCAGCCTGCTCTATGGATTGCATCAGGAGATCAATATCGGTGTGGATCTGTATTTGAAATCCGTCAGAATCGATGAAAGCAATTCATCCCCATTTGCTGCACTTGGCTTTGGCGGGGGCATAGCAACTCGGACGGATATTGCTCTCGTGGCAGCAAAGGTGAAAACGCCGCTGTTCCGATACTTTTCAAGCAACCCGGTGCTTCGAGATATCACATTGCAGGGGACTTTTGTACTACCAGTCGGGTCCGATCTCGAAGGAACGAACGATCCCGGAGAGCCCTTCCTGGAGTATGACGATGCGCAAGTATGGCTGCAGTTGCTTTACGATGCGGAGCTTTCAGAATCCTTCCTTGTGTACACCGAACTCGGCGGGTTCTTTCGTTTCGATCAGACCGGTACAGTCTTCAACACACCGGTTAAAGTGTTTCTCAACTATTATCTGTCATCCTCGTCAACATTCTACATTCCGTTCGAAGTCAATCCCACGTGGGGCGGCGCTGATGCTGCATCAACCTGGAAGGATTACTACGTGCAAACGGGGTTAGGAGCCAAATACTTGCTGCTTCCGAATTTCGAAATAGAAGCGTTGTACACTGTTTTTCCTCTCGGACGCATCAAAGGTGCCGGCGCTACCTACAACCTTGGGTTCAGGATCCTCAGGTAAAACTGTGCGTCCGATCTGCTCCATACTGGCACTACTCGTTCTTGCAGCTGGCAACCTGCTTGCACAATCGGACTCTGCACAAATAGAGCTTGTGGGGTTTGCAGGCAGCAGCAGAACTGATACGCAGTTTCTGCATGAATACCTCGGTATAGAACGCAGGGATCCATACACGAACAAAGTCCGGGATGAAGGCGCTCAGCAGCTCCGCAACCTTGGGATATTCAGCAATGTCACAGCGCGGATTGAGAGCACGGAGCAGGGAAACAGGATTACCTACTACCTCGATGAGGCACTCCCCATATTGCCGCTCCTGAACTTCGGCGGGATATCGGAGAATTTCTGGTTCCGAGTTGGTGCGTTCGATCGAAATACATTCGGACGTGCCGGGCTGTTCCACGTATCATACCGCTACTATGACCGCCATTCCTTCGAAACCTATCTCACCGCTCCGTATCAATGGGGACCGCAATGGGGAATTCATGCATACGCGGGTAGATTGGCCACGCGTGAGCCCGTCATCATCGCAGAAACCGATCTCGAATACGATGTGGATAGATGGGTTGCCATTGCACGAGGGCGATATAACGTAAATCGTAAGCTTCATGTTGAACTCGGCGGCGGCGTCCTGATCGAGGAATACGACAAAGTTGATACCTATACCGGAACCCCGGGCCCAGCGCAAGCAAGCTTTCAAAAGACTCTCGGGCAGGCCATGGTCGTTTACGACGATGTAGATTACTTCGGCCACCGAGTGACCGGATTTTACGAGGAGGCAGTGGCGGAAATCGTAACAACGGCAGGGGAGGCTGGTGTGTTTTGGAAGTTCATCAATACGTTGAAAGGATATACAGGTGTTTGGAAAGATGGAATCATAGGCGCGAGACTTCGTACCGGGATCGCAAAGAATGATGCTTCGCCCTTTCTGCCGTTCGTTCTGGATAGCTACATCAATGTACGCGGTGTAGGAAACAGGACGGCGCGTGGGTCTTCAGAAGTGACAGTGAATCTGGAATACCGGCATACGGTACTCGAAGGATCGTTTGGGGCAGTCGAAGCTGTTTCGTTTGTCGATGTCTCAGGATGGCGACAGGCCGGGCAATCGTTCAGTGAGACGTTTGCGAAGGATAACACCGTATCATTTGCCGGCGTTGGTGCACGATTCTACGTCCAGCCATGGTTGAACATGGTCTTCCGAATCGATTACGGACATAGCCTGCGGGATGATAATCGGCAAGGGTTTGTTGTAGGGACAGGCCATTATTTTTAAGCACAAACGAGCAGCGGGGGGTGCAATCTGTGAAGCAGACATTGATTGATCTTTTCGAACAAAACATCTGGTCCAATGATCGGATACTGATTGCAGCACAAACGACGAAGAACCTTCCGGATAAGGCACGGCAGGCGATGGCACATTTGGCCATCGCTGAACGAATATGGTTGTCGAGAATCAGGGCGGAATCGCTGCCCATGAAGGTGTGGGAGGACTTGAGCTTCTCTGAGATAGAAACCTTACTGGAGGAGACCGGGAAACAATGGCAGACGTTTCTAGATGATGCTGACGAGGAACAGCTGCTTTCCGACATTGCCTATATGAATACGCAAGGTGATGCATTTGTAAATACCGTGCGTGACATCACGCTGCACGTCACGCATCACAGCGCTTATCATAGAGGCCAGATAAATGCAATAATTCGTGAGGCGGGAGGAGAGCCTGCGAAGGTCGATTATATCTTCTATATGCGAGACTGATAGCTTACTTAGCTCGCGCGTTCGAGTAACGCTGATTTTTCACTCTTGATACGAGCGTAGACTTTCTTGTACTCCAGGATGGTATCCTTGAGATGCGACATCGCACAGTCCAGATCGTTGGTCTTCCCGCATCCCTCCATCGAAGCACACAGCTCACGCAACCGGTTCGCTCCCAACGTCGCGGCATTTGATTTCAACGTGTGCGCATTAAACCGGACCTTCTCCAGATCGGAGACTTGAACAGCGTAGCTCAGTTCGTTCATGAGTGCAGGCGTCTCTTCAAGGAACAGATCGTACAGTTGATTGAGGAAGTCCGGGTCGGATGGTAAGGTTGCTTCGTCCTCCTCTTCCGGCTCAGGCGCCTTCTCCTCCACTGTTGCGGCCGCGTCAGTCTCCTGTGGCACATCCTCATCCGGATCGCTTTGCTCGTCGGCAGCGTCGCTAATAGGTGAGTCGTTCACCGACTCAGGCATTGTCTGCTCTGAAGAGCGGTGACTCTCTGCCTCGTCGGCGGGGGGGACTGCCTCCGTTGGGAGTTGGCTCGCTTCTTCGTCGCCGGATTCTTCAGGTTCAACTGAAGGTAGCACCTCGTCCTGCGAATATGCTTCCCGGAGTAACGAAGCATTTTCATCTTCTTCCACATTGACGGAGGTGAGCGGGATATTGAGGTTTCTGTGTATTGCTTCTGTCAGTGCCTTCGGCTTCACAGGCTTGCTGATGAAATCATCGATGCCAGCCTCCCGCAGTTCATCTTTCACCACAGAAAACGCATGAGCGGTCATAGCAACGATCTTCGGTTGTATGTCTTCCCGATAGTCCGAGCGAATACGCTTTGATGCCTCGATACCATCCATCTCAGGCATCTCAATATCCATCAGAATGATGTCGTATGTATGATGCTTCATTTGCTCCAGGACTTCAAGACCATTGACGGCAATATCAACCTCAAGTCCCATCTTGTCCAGAAGCAGCAATGCAACCTTCCGGTTAAAGTGGTTATCCTCTGCCAATAGAATGCGCACTTCATGGTCGTTATCTGTGCCTGCGAGTGCCTCTTGTACACTGAGCTGACGGAATTCGCTCTGATGCCCGAAGACCTCCATGAGCGCTTTTCGTAATTGAGACGGTGAGATGGGTTTTGGTATGAACGACGAGAGCGAAATATCCCGATGATCGTCAGCAAAACGCTGATGGCCTACAATGATGAAAGGTATAACACGCGAGGAGTCGTACATCCTGATTGCTTCAACAGGGTGGATGCCGTTGAACGACCTATCATAGATATCAACGATGATGACATCCACGGGTTTGCCTGATTGTACGAGTTCAATGGCTTCTTCGTACGTCGCGGTGACGCTCGGCTGCATTCCGAACGACTTCGTGTACATTGTAAGAGCAACCATGTTGCTGGTGTTGCCCTCGATGAGAATAACATCTTTGCCGTCGAGAAGCGGATGGGGTTGGAGGTAAGACTGCGGCTGTTGTTCAGGGATACCCACCGGAAGTGTGAAGTAGAACGTCGATCCTACATTTTCCGTTGAATCTACCCATATTTTCCCGCCCATCAACTCCACAAGATGTTTGCATATTGCCAAGCCAAGTCCAATACCTCGCTGACCGCGCGTATGGGATGTATCCAGGGGATTAAACGACTGAAAGAGAGATGACAGATCTTCTTTGGAAATGCCAATGCCCGTATCACGGACAGCAAACTCAAGCACGGCAGAACTGCGTTCATTGTCGGTCTTGTGGACCTCGAGTACAATCTCACCTACAGGTGTGAACTTCACCGCATTGGCCAGGAGATGCGTTAGTATTTGTTGGACCCTGGATCGATCGGATGACAATTGTTCAGGGACATCCTCATCCATGATGTAGGATAGCTGTAGATCTTTCGCCGCGGCCTTGGTCTTCACGGTGGAGAAGGATTCCTCGACGCATTCGCGAAGAGTGAATTCGCTTTCGTGCATCTCGATCTTGCCTGCCTCCAGCATAGTGAAATCGAGAATATCGTTGATGACAGAAAGCAAATCCTCGCCGCTGACACGAATCGTATCGAGGTAGTCTTCCTGTACCTCGTTGAGCTTCGTATCCATGAGGAGGTTGGTCATACCCATGATTGCATTCAGCGGCGTCCTGATCTCGTGGCTCATGACGGCAATGAACGAGTTCTTTGCTTTATTGGCGGAGTCGGCCATTCCGGAAAGTTTGTTCGTCTGGAACAAGGCACCTTCCAGTTGGGAAGCCAGGAGCTCCAACTCTTTTTCAAGGTCCCTCACCTGGTTCATTTCTACAGTGACGCCAAAAACGGCGTTATTCGTCTGAAAGAGGCCAAGCTCTATCCACTGTTCTTCACGCTCCTTGGTCATCAACCCGAGTGTATTGCGTACAGTCTTCATCGATCCGTTGTTGAGATCTTCAAGAGCAGCTTTGATCGATTCCTTATCCTCATCCTTCACAACTGCGAGGAATGACCGCCTGTCCAGCTCTCCCTCGACATACTTGAACTGGTGGAGGAACGTCTTGTTGATGCGAACGAAATCCCCATCCGGGGTGAGTACAAAGCAGCCGAATACTTCGTTCTCAAACAGCGCATCAGCCGCTTGCTTGTAGCTTTCAGCTTGCTTGTGATACTTCCGCTGTTGACTGATGTCGTTAAAGGTGAGGAGAAGCGTTGTGGGGCCAGTAGCTATTCCGTTGGACACATGCGAGCATGTGACTTCGGCCGGGATCGGCTTCTTGTTGTTAGGACGCAGATAAATCGAAGTCGAAACTGATATGTTCGATGCTGATACTCCCCCCATTAAATCGGCGAGTTCGGAGTGATTCTTCTCGTCAACGAGATCCCGGATGTTCCGTTCCTTGAGGAAGTCGGCGCTCGATCCAAGCAGCGTTGCAGCATTATCCGAGATCCGGAGTATCGTGCCGTCACGTTTGCAATGGATGATAAGTTCGTAGGAATGGTCGAACAGGGTAGCGAGGAGTTCTTCCCGAAGTGAGGCATCTTTCTCGACCTCTTTTGTTGTACCGGCAGCATCGCTAAGAGCAGATTTTGCGCTTGAAGCGCTCACGACAAGATAAATAACAACGAGCGCTGTGACCGCAATCGGTGCCTCCAGCCAAGGAAGCATGTCCAAGTAGTACAGTGCGAAGGCAGCACCTATCGGTACGATCGAAAAAATTATAGGAAACAACACTGCGCCGGATCCTGATGAAGCTTGTTTTCCCCGATGAGTCGTTGCGTTCGTATCGTCCATACTACTGTGCAAAAATCGTATTACTGTGGAATTCTTGGAATCTGCTCTGATGCACTCCTGGTCTTAATGGTCCTGCCGATCCTGGTGTGCCTCTGTCCTGCATATAATGTAGTATTTCGGAGACGGAAAAGAACCCGAAAAATCATGCCAGGAACTCCGCAAACCTGTAAATATTGCAATGTTATGCGGGTGTTATTTCTACCGCACAGGTTCTTTCGCGTTTGATAGATTGGTCGGGATTGATAGCTTAGTCCAACAACCGTACAACAATGTGAAAGTGTGTCATGCGTCTAGCAATGATTGTCATTGTGTGCCTGGTCATGGGCTCCCTGCTACAAGCTCAGGAGCGGATCCCGGCTTCGTATACTAATCTGATATTCAATGATGAAGGGGATTTGGTCTTCGTACATCCTGAGGAGGGATATTTTGTCCCACCGCAATGGCCGGATTATCCCGTTACATACGAGCAGATGCGGGCGGTAAGATCCGGTAGCGATATGGCCATACATCTCGATTTTCAGAGAGATGGATTCGAGGGGACACTGGTATATGGGCTTATTCCGTATGGTGACTCCAAACACCCGCAACCGGTGTTCTTTAAAAGACCGAGAGCGATCCAGAGCGGAAAAGCAGTGATCCCGGTGAAATCAGAATTGAAGGGAAAGTACGATATGGTTGGATGGCAAGATGCAGGGAAGGGCGTCCTCGGCTATCGCGTCATGGATGCTGAAGGAATGCTGCTCTATGATGGACGCGTGGCATTCACGTACGACGGTACTTTCACTACGCACCCAACAGTTATCGAGGGACCGTTGGTTGCGCAGCTGTATCATGATGCCGCCACGCTTCGCATCGTTCTCAATGAACCGGCTCCGATCTCAATCCAGATCGATGGGCGCACCATCAACAGTCCAAAAGCGATTCTCCATGAACTCGACATCGAGAACCTGGAGCCCGATACTGAATACGCATACAGTGTGACGAATGGCCCATTCATGCATGAATACTCATTCAGGACTGCGCCAGCACCGGGTACGAGAAAACCATTCACATTTGCCTATGCAAGCGATTCGAGGAATGCAGCTGGGGGCGGTGAACGCAATCTGTACGGTGTGAACGCCTACATGATGAAACGGATTGCGGCACTTGCTCATGCGCGCGATGCACGGTTCTTCCAGTTTTCCGGCGATTTGATAGACGGGTATCTATTGGATACGGGTGAACAGGATTTGCAATATGCGAACTGGAAACGCTCTGTAGAGCAGTATTGGCACTACATTCCGTTCATCGCAGCCATGGGCAACCACGAAGCTCTCATGCATGTATTCAAGGATGGCGATGCAGAGTTTTCTCTCGATAGGTTTCCCTACGAGACCGAATCAGCTGAAGCGGTTTTTGCCAGGAATTTCACCAATCCCGAACAGGGACCGCCATCAGAGGACGCGTCGAAATATGATCCGGACAAAGCCGCAGTGGATTTTCCCTCTTACAGTGAAAACGTGTTTGCGTATCAATATGACAACGTAGCAGTCGTTGTTTTGAACTCTGATTACTGGTACGCTCCGGGTCTGCGGGATGGGTGGACAGCGGTAGGCGGGAACCTACATGGGTACATAATGGATGTCCAAATGCAGTGGTTAAAGGAAACCATTGCCATGTATGAAAATGATGAAAACATCGATCACGTATTTATCACGCTGCATACGCCATTCTTCCCCAATGGCGGTCACGTAAAGGATGACATGTGGTATCATGGGGATAACTCGCATAGACCGATCATTGCAGGGAAACCGGTAGAGAAGGGAATCATCGAACGACGGGATGAGCTCCTCGACATCATCGTGAACCAGAGTGAGAAAGTCCTGGCAATCCTGACAGGCGATGAACACAACTACAATCGTTTAACGATCGACGATGCCATGCCGCGCTATCCTGAAAACTACGAGCCAGCAAAGCTTCCGCTTAGGCGGACGATCTACCAAATAAACAATGGGGCTGCAGGTGCACCGTACTACGCACAAGAGGAGACGCCATGGTCGGCCAATGTGAGCGGGTTCACGACGCAGAACGCAGTTGTGTTCTTCCACGTTGATGGGGATTCCGTCGAACTGGAAGTGAGAAATCCGGAAACCTTGGAGCTTATCGATGAGACTGTGTTACGATAGCGAAGGATGTGCCTCCTCGTTGTCGAGGCGGAGCAATGTCCACGACTTAGATCTTTCAATATCATGAATAAAAAAGAAGCGTCCCGGCATAACCGGGACGCTCATCTAACGTTTTACTCGGAGGCACTGAGAAAAACGAAAGTGACTATTTAGTCTCCTTGTAGATCACGTGGCGCTTCAAGACCGGATCGTATTTCTTGATCTCGAGACGGTCGGGAGTGTTCCGCTTGTTCTTCTTCGAAGTGTACATGTGCGGACTCTCCGTGCTTTGAAGCTTTATCGTGACGCGAACGCCTTTGGCCATTGGTATTCTCTCTTCTTAAAACTGGTTCACTATTCAAGTTCCTCAAGATAATAATTCCGGATTGGATTATCAAGGGTAAATGAAGGGCATTGCCCTAGTTTTTGAGCGAGTTGTAGAGCTCGAATGCATACGGGAAAGGCCGCAGTGCGCGTTCGAAGATCCCCAGGCTATACGCGATCGTCAAACCATAGTTGGTGATAGGCACACCATGCAGCTTTGCATGCTCAATGCGCGAGAGCATTTCCTTACGATTGTTTACGCATGCGCCGCAGTGGATTACGAGCTTGTAGTCTTCGATATTTCCGGGGAAATCATGACCCGCGAATACATCAATATCCAGCTTCCCGCCTACATACTGTTCTATCCAGCGCGGGATTTTCACACGGCCAATATCATCGCCTGACGGGTGGTGGGTACAGGATTCTGCGACTAACACCTTATCTCCAGGACCGAGTTGCTCAAGCGTCATAACGCCCTTTACGAGCTCGTGCAGGTCGCCCTTCAGCCGCGCGAAGAGAATGCTGAAGCTCGTCAGAGGAACGCCGGGGGGAGTATCGCCGGCGACCTTGAGAAATTCCTGACTGTCTGTGACGACGAGCGCCGGGGGAGCGTTCAGTCTTCTGAGCGCCTCGGTCAACTCGCGTTCTTTCACGACCATGGCGTACGCGTCGTTGTCCAAAATATCTCGAAGCGTTTGTACTTGAGGCAGTATGAGTCGTCCTTTCGGCGCTTCGATATCGATTGGTACGACGAGCATCACGAGGTCACCCGGCTGCACAAGGTCCCCAAGGATGCTAGGTGTCGCGACAAAATCGTCTGGCACTGCCCTGATAATTGCCCGCTTCAATTCTGGAAGCCCACTTCGGTTCTCGGCGCTAGTGGTCGCTTTGTGGCGAACTCCACGCTGCTTCAGCTCCTCTGCAAGCGTGTCATCTCTTCGAAGGTCAGATTTATTCGCCGCCACCACATAGGCGATCTTCTTCCGGTGAAATAGCTCGACAAGGCGGTCTTCATATTCCTGCCAATCGTCGGTCACAAGTACAGCGACATCGCAGCGATCGAGTGCCTTCATCGTGCGTTCGGCCCGCCGCTCTCCAAGGTCGTCTACTTCGTCAATTCCTGCTGTATCGATAAAGACGACGGGGCCGAGCGGTGAGAACTCCATGGCTTTTTCTACGGGGTCGGTCGTAGTGCCGGGCAC
>PABJ01000113.1 GCA_002699105.1 Ectothiorhodospiraceae bacterium
GATCCATTGAAATCACGTTGCCTGCCGGACCGGGATCGGTACCGTCATCGTCGTCGCTACAGCCTGTAACGAGCACTGCCACTGCAAAAAGCGGCAAGAGGTAGGAAATCCATTTCCATGTGGGGTTCATGCTTCTTACTCCTCGGTTATAGAACATTCTGTTAGTCATAAGGTTGAATATACGAAATCCAAAAAGCAAAGGGATGCCAGAAGGCACCCCTTTCTACATTTCGTTAGGAGGATTGTTCCCTCCGCAGCGGAGGGCGTTCGGCGCTTATTCGCCGTTCGAGTATACGCTGACGACTTTGCGGTCCTTACCGGAACGCTCGAACTTGACCGTACCGTTAATCAAGGAGAACAGCGTGTCGTCGCTGCCTTTACCGACGTTGTTACCCGGATGGAATTTCGTACCGCGCTGCCGAACCAGAATGGAACCAGCGGTGACGATTTCGCCTCCGAAACGCTTGACGCCGAGGTATTGAGGGTTGCTATCGCGACCGTTGCGCGAGCTTCCAAGACCTTTCTTATGAGCCATTTATATCTCCGTTCTTTCCTTAGTTACGCAGCTTCTATACTTTTCACTTCGATCTGGGTGTACTGCTGGCGGTGACCGTTCAATTTCCGGTATCCCTTTCTGCGCTTCTTCTTGATCACGAGGACCTTCTCGTCCTTGATGTGATCGAGGACCGTGGCGGTCACTTTGTGGGCGTCAAGTGTCGGGGTGCCGATCTCCACCTTCTCGCCGTTGGAATACAGCATGACGTTCGGAAACTCTACTGTGCTTCCGACTTCCTGATCAAGCAGAGGAACGAAAAGCTTTTGCTCCTCGGTGACCTTGAACTGCTTCCCTGCGATATTTACGATTGCATACATATGCTGGTTTGCTCCACTCATTCTGGGCGAATCAAAAAGATAATTATACGTATATGCAAGGATTTTCGCAACACCTGCGTGCTCATTCTCGATTTGGACAGTAATGACGGGTGTTTTGTGTCATCCGTTCGCGAAGAATCCAGCTACAAATGTACACATTTTTCGGTGTATTCCGCCAATTATGTACAAGGTTCTGTACATTCTTCAAAGTCCGATGATTCGATCTGGATCGTCGTGTGGCTGATGCCGAACTCCCGCTCCATGAGAGAATCCAGCGTGCGGAGGGCTTCATCCGGCGATACAGAGGGTTCGGGGACGAGCACGACATGGCATGCAAGGGCAACCATACCCGAAGAAATACTCCAGACATGGAAGTCGTGGACGTTTTCCACGAATTCCAGTTCCTCCACGGCTTTCCTGATTTTGGGAACGTCTACATTGCCGGGAGCCTTCTCCATCAGCACATTGAGCGCTTCCCGTACAAGCCGGTAGGCACTGAATAGAATGATGACCGCGATCGCGATTGATAACGCAGGATCGAGCCAGGGAACATCCCAGAACAGCATCATCACACCAGCAACGACGATACCGATGCTCGACAGGAGATCGCCGAGGACGTGCAGGAAGGCCGAACGAACGTTCAAACTGCTCGCATTCCGGAGTAAAATTGCCGAGACAACGTTCGCTGCGATACCGATACCCGCCACTATCAGCATCATGGTGATATCGATTTCAACCGGATCGATGAACCGCTGCACGGCCTCGTACACGATGACCGAACATACGACAAGCAGCGTCACCCCGTTCAGCAGCGCTGCCAGGATTTCTACGCGCGCAAGGCCGAACGTATACTGCTCTGAACCTGATTTTCGCGATACGTTCAATGCTACGAAACTCAGCACCAAAGCCAGGCTGTCGACGAACATGTGCCCAGCATCCGAAAGCAGCGCAAGGCTACCGGAGAGCAGTCCGCCGATAACCTCGGCTACGAGTATCGTTGCCGTAACAAGAATTGCGTAGCTCAGCCTGCGCTTTTCGGAGCGGATTTCGTCGGGGCTGGCCTTCGCGACTTTTTCGGTATCGATATGTGTGGAGTGATCGTGCATCAAAGTGCCGGGTTGGAAGTATAAACAACACGGATTGCGGCATTGTTTCGTAAGAGATAGTGTTCTTTCTATAGAAGGGATATCGCGGCAGTTTGTCCGCCCCAAGTGCGAAAGGTATATTTTCTGGATGAAACGAGTATTCACATATGTTCTTGCATGCGCGTTCGGCACCACACTGGCTGCCGGGTTCGCCGGGTGCAGTTCATCGAATGAAACTTCGGGCGACGGTTCGGAGACAGCTGCGAAGATCGAGGTAGTTGAGCGCGATCCCGATCAGGCGCTGCAGTATTTTATTGCGGGCTCCATTCATGAAAAGAAAGGAGAATTCGAGGAAGCCGCGAGGCAGTACGAGATTGCGCTGAGGTACGATGACGATCCGAGCATTATTGCCTCCCTCGCTACCTGCTACGTGCATCTTGGACGACCGAAAGAAGCGCTGGAATACGCCAACCTCAGCGTGCAAAAGGACCCGGACAATCTGGAATTCCGCGAACGCCTCGCCGATTTGTACATTTCGATGCATCAGTTGGATTCCGCCAAACGCCAGTACGAATACATCGTGGAGCGCGATAAGGACAACCTGCAGGCGAAGTTTACACTGGGTCGCCTGTATCAGCATGATGAGCCGCAAAAAGCATTGGAGATGTTTGAGGAGGTCCACGCCAAGGTCGGCGACGATTGGGATATCGGCTCGCGGATGGCAGAGATATACAGCGACATGGGCGAACTCGACAAGGCCGCAGAAGCGCTCGAATCCCTCAAGCGCATCGATCCTGAAAACGAAATGCTTCTTCAAACACTGGCGAGTCTCTACCTTGAGCTTGGCCGGTTCGATGAGGCCTTGGCGCTCTACGAAACCCTGTCTGAAAAATCGCCCGGCAACATCAGCTATAACCTGAGCCGCGCCGAGCTGTATCTCCGCAAGAACGATTGGAATAAGGCCTCAGCCATCTTCCAAAATGTGGTGAAGTCGGACGAACTCACCATCGACGATGCGATGCGGATCGGCGATTTGTACTTCAATGCAGCCGTGATCGAGCGGTTCAGGATGGTGGAAGCCATCGACTTGTTCCACACCCTGCAGCAGCGCTTCCCGAACGACTGGCGCCCCAAGTGGTACCTCGGAGCGACGTATTTCAACAATGGGAATGCCACCGAGGCAATCCCCTACCTGGAGCGCGTTGCTGAAGTGATCCCGGAAAACGTGCAGGCGCTCGATATCCTGGCACGGTCCTACCTCCTCGAAAACCGCTACAGCGACGCCGTCCGCACGTTGAACAGCATCGTTTCGCTCGGCGTGGAATCCAGCGATGTGTATGGCTTCCTGGGGTATGCCTACAGGCAGATGGGGAACGAAGAGGAAGCGGAAACTGCGCTGCAGCGTGCACTCGATCTGGATGCCGCGAACATGGATGCGCTCAGCACGTTGGCGCTGCTCTACGACGATGAAAAGGAGTACGAGAAATCGGACGAGCTGTACAGCGATGCGCTGGAACTCTACCACCACGGAGAGCAGCTCAAAGACGATACATACTACCTGCTGCTGAACAATTATGCATATGCCCTTTCGGAGCGGCAGGATAAACTAGACGAGGCGCTGGATATGTCCCGCTCGGCGATTGAGTTCGCACCGGAGAACAGCTCCTACCTCGATACATACGGCTGGATCCAGTACCAGCGCGGGAACTACGAGGAAGCCCGGACGTACATTGAAAAAGCGGTCGCTTTGCGGCGCGAAGAACAGCGTTCGCCGGGCGCAGTGTTGCTCGATCATCTGGCAGATATTTATCTTGCACTTGGGAATAACGACCGGGCGCTCGAATTGTGGCGCGAAGCGCTTAAAAGCGACCCTGAAAACTCGAACATCAAGGAAAAAATCGAACGGTACTCACGTTGAAATACCACCTCCAGTTCACGTACCTCCTCGCAAGTCTTTTCATTGCTTTCATCATCGCAGGCTGCTCGTCATCCGGGCCGGTCATCGGCGAAAAGGACAGCGTCGAACAGATCATACAAAAAGTAAATGCACGGACGGGTATCGTAAAAACGCACAAGGGGTACGGGCAGATATCGATGGACAGCCCGGAATTTTCGGGGCAGGGCAGCATCGATTTACGGATCGCCAAACCCGACAGTGCGTACCTCAAGATCGGAGGCCCGTTCGGTATGAGCATCGCACTGGGACTGATAACCTCAGAACAACTCAAGATCTACGATGGATTTAATAACGTCTTGCGGGAAGGAGAAACCACAGAGCGAAATCTGCATCGAGTGTTCGGAATGAGTGTGCAGTTCGATGAAATCCTGGATGTCCTTACGGGTACGGCGGGAATCGAACCCCTCGAAGGCAGCGGCGCACCCACCCGCACTATGGCAGGCTCGGCATACGGTCTCGTCTACTCGAATGACTTCGGCTCCCGTGAATACCATATCGATCCCGACTACGGCGCCATCACGCGGATTATCGAGCGTGATAAGGCAGGCGCGATCGTGTACGATATTTCGTACCGCGATTTCCGGAAGGTGGAAGGCGAATACCTTCCCTACATCATCAAAGTGATGCGACCACAGCAGGATGAAAGCCTCTCTATCAAGTACGATCGGCAATTTATTAACGAACGCCCGATCGACTTTGCCTTCAGTGTGCCCGAAAGCGCCCGGAAGATAGAGCTCTAGCTCTCATACATTTCATTCACCTCCCCGCATGCAACTCAACCATCGCATGAAGCAATTCGTGTAACTGGTTGTCTTTTATTGACATTCCCGCCAGTATTCTGTATTATTGGGCTGGTTACGAGAACCAACAGGTATGTCAATTATGCAGTCTCAATGGCGGATATCCATCCGTGCCGCAGCCGGTACCATTTTGGCCCTGTGCGTATGCATGGCGGCTGTCGTGGCATTCGTTGAGCCTGCTGCCACCCAATCGCTGAAATCGAAGAAAAGCGAGCTCCAGAAACTCAAGGAGCAGATCTCCAAGTTCGAGCAGCGACTGAAGAATACCGAGACCCGCGAAAAAAACACCCTCCAGCAAATCGATACCTACGATCAGCAAACAGCACTAATCCGGAACCTGATTGAGCGGCTCAGTCGGCAGGTTGAGGAGAACAAGCGCGATATCGAGCTCGCCGAAAGCAGCCTCGTCAAAGCGGAAGAGCGGCTCCGGCAGCTGCAGGGCGTCTATACGCGCTATATCGTGAGTGTGTACAAACGCGGCACTATGCACGATACCGAGTTGCTGCTTTCTTCCCGCTCGCTCAACCAGATGCTCATCCGCGCCCGGTACCTGAAGGCAATCACTGCCAAGCATCGCGTCGAAGCGGAGGACATCCGCCAGGCACGCCGCGCCATACAGCGGCAGAAAACCATTCTGGAAGAGCAGTTGGAACGCCAGCGGCAAGCGCTCCAGAACAAATCCTCGGAAGAAGAATCGCTGCAGCGCAAGGTGCAGAAACATAAGCAGCTGCTTGCCCGCGTACGTCAGGATAAGGAATACGAGCAGACGTTTATCCGGAGGAAAGAAGCCGCTGCGCGAAAGGTTGCATCCATCATCTCCTCGCTCGTCGAAAAAAGCAGGAAGAAGATCAAAAAAGGGAGCAGCGAGGTTGCCAGCAGCGAAGGCGTGCCGAAGAAGAGCTTCAAGGACAAGGTGACCGATCTACCGACCTCGATCAAGCATACGAAGTTTGGCAAAAAGCGCGGTAGTCTGCCCTGGCCGGTTTCAGGCGGTAAAGTCATTACGAAGTTCGGGGAGCAGCGCAATGCCGAACTGAACACCGTCACCATCAATCCGGGGATAGATATTCGCGTGAAGGAAGGGAGCAGCGTGAAAGCCATTGCGGACGGCAGGGTCACCAGCGTCGATTTCATCCCGGGATTCGGCAACATCCTCATCATCGATCACGACGAAGATTTCCGCAGCGTGTACGCGCACCTGAATTCATTCAAAGTGAAGATCAACCAGAAAGTGAAGGCGGGGCAGGTCATTGCGAAAAGCGGGGAGACAGTCGCGGGTCCGCAGATTCATTTCGAACTCTGGCACAGCCGCACGAAGCAAAACCCCCTGCACTGGCTGGCGCGGTAGTTACGCTAACCTGGTACAGATCTCGTCCGCAAAGAGGATTCCCTTCTCACTCAGCTTGATAGTCCCTTCCCGATCAATCAGGAGTTCACCGGCCAGCAGCGGTTGGAGCTGTGCCCCCCGGTCGGTGTAAAAATCGCTCCCGAACCTGGCCTCGTACTCTATGCTGTTTATTCCCTCGCTGCGGAGCCGCAGATAGATGAATTCCTCCTGGCGCATCTCGCGAGTCAGATATTCCCCGCCGGCGATGGGGAGTTCTTTCCGCTCGCAGGCCTCGATGTAGGAACGCAGGTTCGAGACATTCCAGCGGCGATGTTCGTTCCAGGTGCCGTGCGCGGAAGGACCGAAGCCGAGATAGTCCGCAAGCCGCCAGTACCCGAGGTTGTGCCGGCATTCGTATCCGGGCAGCGCGTAGTTCGATATTTCGTATTGCCGGAATCCCCACTCCGCCATCGTCGACATCGTGCGTTCAAAAAGCAGCGCATCGGACTCGTTCGGCGGCATGGTGACAGCGCGGTTTCGGACCATTGTCGCAAGTGCTGTCCCGTTTTCCACGGTCAGTGAATAGCAGCTTATGTGTTTGGTCTCAAGCTGCCTCGCCTCTTCCAGGTTGGCTTTCCAGCGTTGGGGCGTTTGGCCGGGCAGGGAGAACATGAGGTCGAGGTTGATGTTATCGAACCCTGCCTCATGCGCATTCGCGATGGACTCCCGCGCCTCGTCGGCGGTATGTATGCGGCTCAGAAATTTCAGGTCGTCGTCGTGGAAGGACTGCACACCAAAGCTAATCCGGTTAATGCCCAGTTCGCGGTACGCGCGCAGCTTTTCGAGGGAGGTCGTGCCGGGGTTGGCTTCCGTGGTCACCTCCGCGTCCGGTGTAATTCGGTAGTGCTTCCGGAGCGTGTTCATCAGCCGCTCCATCTGGCCGGCATCGAGCAGGGAGGGTGTACCACCGCCGAGGAAGACGGATTCGAACACGGTGTCTCCTGCCTCGCCGGCGCGCTCTTCCAGCTCCCACAAGAGCGCTTCGAGAAAGCGCCCCTTTTCGTCGGTGCTTTCAACCGAATAAAAATCGCAGTAAATGCACTTGGTCTCGCAAAAAGGAATGTGGATATAGAGATGCGGCATCCGCTAGTTCACGCCTTTCAGGAAACGGCCCCAGCGTACGTCCGGAAAGAAACTCCCCGTGCGTATCTGTTCTTCCAAATCCCAGGACCAATAGATAAACAGTGCTTCTCCGATGATGTGGTCCTCCGGCACAAAACCCCAATACCTGCTGTCGTCGCTGTTATCGCGGTTATCGCCGAGAACAAAGTAGTAGTCGTCCTCCACGGTATAGGTGCTCTGCACGTCCCCGTCGATCTCGATCTGTGCATCGGATGTAAAACGGATTGTGTGACCTTCCCGCTCGATGAAAAGCCGCCATTCCTCGAGGTTTTCCAACGATAGCTCGACGACCATACCTTCGTACGGCACCACCATCGGGCCCCACCAATCGCGGTTGTAGGTGCGCCCTGCAGGGAAGACGCCCTGCTCCACATCGCTCTGGTTCATGGTGTACGTATCGAACGTCGCCTGCGACGGTTCGGACTGCCGGTAGCCGTTGACAAACACGCGTTTGCCTGCCAGTTCAACCGTATCGCCCGGTAAACCAATGCAGCGCTTGATGTAGTGCAATACGTCGGGGGTTTCCAGTGCAGGGGAGCTGCCAGGGTATTCGAAGACAATGACATCGCCGCGTTCGGGCTGCGAGAGCCCCGGCAGAATCTGCGTGTGCGGCAATCGTATGGAAGTCAGCGGGATGGAGCGCGGTGTGTGCACGCCGTAGATAAACTTGTTCACGAACAAGTAGTCCCCGACAACCAGGGTGTTTTCCATGGAAGAGGTAGGAATACGGTAGGCTTCGACGAGAAATACCTTGAGGAAGATCGCGATGAAGAACGCTATTGCGAGGACGCGGATAAAGTCTTTGACCTTTTTCCGCTTCGATGTCCGCGGCTTTACTGCCTCCGTTTCGCCGCTTTGTTCTTCATTCCCGGGAACAGGTTCCGTTCCGGCATCCTGCCGGACCTCGTCATGCAGTTCGCTATCAGCCATATCAGTCGATGACTGTGAAGATTCGGTCGAAGCGCACAGAGCCCAGCTTCTTGAAGAAATTGTACAGCGGTACGCGGGGATCCCACGACCAGTACACGATCATAGGCGAGCCGACGACGTATTCTTTCGGAATGAAGCCCCAGAATCGCGAATCGAGCGAGTCGTCGCGGTTATCCCCCATCCCGAACACGTAGTCACGCTCCACAGTGTATGTGGTGGTTGGGACGCCGTCCACAAGGATGTCGTTCCCGCGGATTTCGACTTCATGCCCTTCGCGGCGGATGAAGGTAATCCACTCGTGGATGTTCTCGAAGCTGATCTCAATTTTGTCGCCCTTGCCGGGAATGACGAGCGGGCCGTAATTATCGGGATTCCATGGCTTTCCGGGAGGGAATATTCCAGGATGTGCCGCCCCTTTAGGCTGCGGCTGGAATTGATACACAACCCCGGGCGGATTTATCAGCTTCCTCCCGTTGATATACACCTGCTTGTCTCTGATCTCAATCGTATCGCCCGATACGGCTACACAGCGTTTCAAATAGTATTGAAACACCGGGGATTTGGTTTCGTCACGGTTGCCGGGGAAGATGAACACGATCACGTCTTTCTTCTCAGGGTCTTTAAAACCGGGCACACGGAAATACGGTATTTCGATTTCCTTCCCCGTCAAAATGCCGAGAATCGGGACAGTCGGCGGCGTTGTGCCGCCGTAGATAAACTTGTTTACAAACAAAAGATCGCCCGCCATGACGGTGTTCTCCATCGAGCCGGTCGGTACCTGAAACGAAGCCAGGACAAAGCTATTAAGGATGATGACCGCGCCCAGGGCGAACCCAATGGACTTGAGAAACTCAACGACTTTCTCTTTCATTGTTTCCGGCTTCTTCCGGTCCTTATTCCGCATAAACTTTCGGCGTGTTCTTTCTGCCATGGCGCTACGTTCCGTGTTTCAATATCTCTGATTGCTGAGGATAAGCGTACGTGCTGTTCGGGGCTTGTTTCGATACTGATAATGTACGCGAAAAATGCGAGATCGTTTCGTCTAATCGTCTATTGAGAGGACGGCGAGGAATGCCTCCTGCGGTACTTCGATCGTTCCGACCTGCTTCATGCGCTTCTTGCCCTCTTTCTGCTTTTCGAGCAGCTTGCGTTTTCGGGAAATATCGCCGCCGTAACACTTCGCCGTTACGTTCTTTCGCAGTGCCTTTACGACGTCCCGGGCAATAACCTTGTTCCCGATAGCCGCCTGGATGATGACCTCGTACATCTGCCGTGGAATCAAATCCTTTAACTTCCTGCAAAGGCGTCTTCCCCACTCGTACGCTTTCGTCCGGTGTACGATGCTCGAGAGCGCATCGACGGGCTCGCCGTTGAGCAGAATATCCAGCTTCACGAGATCGGTCTGCCGGTTCTCGTGGAAGTTATAGTCGAACGATGCATAGCCGCGGGAAACGGATTTGAGCTTATCGTAAAAATCGAAGATGATTTCGGCAAGCGGCAGCTCGAATTCCACATCGGCACGCGTTGGATCGAGATAGGTCGTGTTGATATATTCGCCCCGGCGGTCCATACAAAGCTTCATGATGTTGCCCATATAGTCCGACGGCGTGATGATCTGCGCCTTTATGTACGGCTCTACGATGTAGTCAATTTCTGCCGGATCGGGCATATCAGACGGGTTATCGACGATGACTTCCTCGCCGGAATTTTTCAGGTACACCAGGTACTCCACGTTCGGCACGGTGGTGATGATGCTGAGATCGAATTCGCGTTCGAGGCGCTCCTGGACGATCTCCATATGGAGCAACCCAAGGAAACCGCAGCGGAATCCAAACCCCAACGCAGCTGACGACTCGGGCACATAATTGATTGCAGAATCGTTGAGCCGGAGTTTTGAAAGTGCTTCCCGCAAATCCTCGAAGTCATCGCTGGTGGTGGGATAAATACCGCTGAACACCATCGGCTTGACTTCCTTGTACCCGGGCAGCGGTTTTTCTGCCGCTCCCTTCACGTGGGTAATCGTATCACCGACGTTGGTGTCACCGACATCCTTCACACCGGCAATCATGAAGCCGACATCGCCTGCCGTCAATTCACCTGTCTTGATCTTCTTCATGTGGAGGATGCCGACTTCTTCCACTTCAAATTCTTTCTTGTTCGAAAAGAACTTAATCTCGTCGCCCTGTTTCATCGTGCCTTGCATCACCCGGCAGTACACAACGGCGCCGCGGTACGTATCGTAGACGGAATCGAAAATCAGCGCCTGGAGGGGGGCGTTAGGGTCGCCAACAGGCGGCGGAACCCGTTCCACTACGGCGCGGAGCACATCAGGCACACCGGTGCCTTCCTTTGCGCTGACAGGTATGATTTCTTCTTTCTTACAGCCGATAAGCTCCATAATTCCCTGGCTTACCTGATCGACCATGGCGCTCTGGAGGTCAACCTTATTTATGACCGGGATGATCTCCAAGCCGGCTTCCACTGCCAGGTACAGATTGCTGATGGTTTGGGCTTCTATCCCCTGGGTTGCATCGACAACGAGGATCGCGCCTTCGCAGGCATTCAGCGACCTCGACACCTCATAGCTGAAATCCACATGTCCCGGTGTATCGATGAGATTCAGCGTGTACGTTTCCCCATCGGTATGCTTGTACTTCATTTGGATCGCATGCAGCTTGATCGTGATGCCGCGCTCCTGCTCGAGATCCATATCGTCGAGGACCTGGGCAGTTTTCAGCTCACGTTCGGTAATAGTGCCCGTGGTCTCGAGTAACCGGTCGGCTAGCGTCGATTTCCCGTGATCGATGTGGGCGATGATACAAAAGTTGCGTATGAGATCCATGCGTTGTCTTAATCCAAACAAGTACAGCTAATCAATATATTACCGAACCCAGAGCGAAACAAGAACGTTTCAGCGGGCTGATCGGGTTCGCGGTTGGATGAGAGTTTATGGGAGTATTAGTCGTCCAGAACCGGTGAAGTTGCAGTGACATCGAAAATGACCCCTTCAAGACAGATCACCGTCCCGTCTTGTGCGAATATTCCCCGTCCCTTTTCGTAGACTCTGCGGATTGTGCCGTCGCGGTGCTTCACGCGGTAGTTGATCTCGTAGGGTTCCCGAGTAGCAATGCCGACGTTCACCTTCTCGACAACTTTCATCGCATCTTCCTTTACAATCACGGAAGCGAACGAACGGCGTTCGTTGCGTACGAACTCCTCGGCCGGGAAGCCGGTAATCTCTTCGATCTGATCGCTGATGAACTCCATCGTCCAATAGCGGTCGTTTGCACAGCGGTACACCGCACCGGGGATATTGGATACGAGCGCTTTATACCGTTCGGTCGCCTTCCAGACTTCCTTTTCCATGCGCATGCGCTCGGCCAGAGCATCCTGGAGATTTTCCGTGGTTTTGCGCAGCTCGGCAGCCTTCTTTTCGAAGAGCGCCCGCAGATTTTCGTGATCTTTGCGAAGCTGGCTCTCGGCGATACGCTTATCGGAAACATCGCGCGCGATTCCAATGACATTGGAGCATGCCCCGCCCCCGTTAACGAGTGGTATAAAGATGATGTTCAGCCAGACATCGCGTCCATCGAGTGGGATATACTCTTCATAAAACTGGGGCTGTTCGGTGGCAAACGCCTTACCGATTCCCTGCTTCAGGATTTTGTAGATCTCGGGAGGAATAATGTCGCCGGCGGGCTTCCCGATGATATCCTCGATGGGCTTTCGGATGCTCGCTGCTGCATGCCGGTTGGCGTATCTCAGGAGGTGTTCATCGTCGACGATGAAGATCATCTCCGGCGAGCTCTCGGTCAGTGTCTTGTACAGCTGATCCTGAAACTCAGCCTTCTCGCCATCGGACTTACGGCTCACAAGCTCACGCTGCAGATCCTCGACCACCGTGTTAAGGCGGGCGAGTTCCGCACGCAATTGCTCTTGAGATAATCCCTGTATATTGTCCATAAACGAACTTTCCACCACACAAAAGATACGATACGTGGAATCTACTAAATTCATGGGTGCATGTAAATGGATTGCAGCCTGAAACTGTGAATAAAAATTCGGACATACGGGAGTCGAATTTCGGCATCTTAACGGTGTTGCGGGCGTCGTATCTCACTTTTGGGGCGGTGATTTCTCCTGTTCTACTCGGGTACTGGCACCCGGATCCGCATATTCTCTTTGCATTCGTGGGCATCGGCTGTCTTCTCGTTGCCATTGCCGCGATCCAGAGAGTGCGGTCAGGTTCCCGTCAAGCAGTGGACCTGATGCTGGGTATAGTTGCTGTTGTTCTGCTACCGGTTTCGCTTATCATTTCGCCGTTCAAAGACGACTCGGCACTGTATGGGCTCTATCTTCTTGCCGGTATCGCTGCATATTTCGCTGTTTCGTCCTTTCGCGCGAACGAAGAGCTGCCTTCCTGGAGTCTACTCCTGGGGGGCGTGACGGCATTCATCGGACTGTTCGGAATGGCGGGAGTGCCGAAATTCCCTGTCCTCAGCGATATACAGAGCTTCTTTCCCCTGTGGACGAACACCCTGCTCAACAACCCATCCGGCTTTGCCCCCAATGAAGTCGCAGGCATTTTGACGCTGTTCGTGCCGCTATCGATGGCTGTGCTTCTCTTTGCCGATAAACATCAAGGGCGGACGCCGCAGCGTACATTTGGATTGATTGCAGCTGGACTCATTTTGCTGACATGGCTCATTGCACAATCGCGCGGTGCGGTCCTGGCGGGCGTCATTGGGTGTGCCGTCGCGCTGCTGTGGCTTGGAAGGCGTGGAATAATTGCGTGCGCTGCCGGTGCGGCGGCCGCGATCCTTGCAGGTTTTCTGATTGAGTGGGAACGCATCGTGCAGCTCGTATCCTATAACAGGCGGTTCGATGATCCGCTCAGGCTCTTCACCGGCCGCGATGAGATATGGGCCGGTGCATGGCAGCTTTTTGCAGATTTCCCGGTGCTGGGAACCGGGTTCAACAGCGGGAGTGTGCTCACCGCTGCAGTCTACCCTCGCGGCATCCCGGGCAGAGGCGCACCGCCCACCGATGCGCATAATATGATCTTGCAAACCGGCCTCGATTTCGGTGTACTGGGAATAGTCCTCCTCGTAACCCTCTTCGTTTATCTCATCATCGTGCTTTATCGGTCGGCTGCTCTGTCGCAGCCAAAGAGCATCGAGCGCATTCGGATGGCGGGTCTGCTGGGCGGCATTGCTGCTTTCGTCCTCTACAACCTCACCGACTGCATCGCTCTCGGCTCACGGACGGGAATCATCTTCTTTCTATGGGTTGGTCTTGCCGTCCATGCATCACATACAGGCTTGTTCCCCGGAAAGCGGTTCGCGATTGTCACGGTCATTGTTGCGTTAGCGGTGACGGCTTATGCCGCTGTTCCCTTCTGTAAGCTGGAGATGTATACCGATGTGCTGCCGCGCTTGGGCAAGGGCAATCGCACGGAAATCCGGATCACCACCAATAAATGCGAACCAACCAGGCAGTGGTATGCAGGATATCTCGCTCATCTCGGGGGAAGCAAGCAGAGGCGCGACTCCCTCTGGCTGGCGCGGCTTGAGGAGAAAGCTCCTCCGATCGCGTATATGCGCCGGCACGTCCCGCGCAGTCTTACGCTCTCGTCGGAAGCCTTACAGCGCTACCCCCATCGTGCGGAGGTCCAATTCTGGGTGGCCGACGCCATGCTTTCCACCGATACATCCGCAGCCGTCACGCGCTATCTGGCAGGGCTATCGCTCGATAGCAGCGATGGACTTGCCTGGCTTCATCTCGGCGATGCGCTTATCCAAACCGATACGGTGGGAGCGTTCGAAGCCTATCGGAACGCCTGCTTTCACAACGACCCCGGTCTCAACGGCTGCTACCGCGCGGGCAAAACCGCTCTCCTCCTCGGCGATACCGCCACGGCAATATCACTGTTCGAAACCTCCGCATGGGTGGAGGCTAACGCACTGGCAGATTCGCTCAAGCGGCATTTCGAGCACGGAAATAGCGGTGCGGTGAAATAATTCGCTGCCGGGAAACAATGCCTAATTACGGGGTGTTGTTATAGGGAGAGCGGCAGGATATCCAAACGTAATTCATCACAAGAAGCAGGACGCATGACGGCTCATATCGCGAAAGAGACCTTCGAAATCGTTACCACAACATTTGAGATCGAGCGCAGCGAAGCGCTCGTCTCTGCATCCGAGAGGGAGCAGTACGATGAACTCCACAAGCTCCTCAGCGACAGGATGCTCTACTATCTCGACGGTCATCTCGAACAGTTGATGAACATCCTTTACAGGATCGATCTGGATGA
>PABJ01000114.1 GCA_002699105.1 Ectothiorhodospiraceae bacterium
AGACGATGACGAAGACAAAGACGAGCGACGCCCAGGCAACGATCGCACAGATTAAGGATGTGGAAGAAGCCGGGTGCGATATTGTCCGCGTGACAGTGAACGACAAGGAAGCCGCCGATGCCATGGCGGAGATCGTCCGGAATACGGAAATCCCGATTGTGGCGGATATTCATTTCAATCACATTTTTGCACTGCAATCGATCGAAGCCGGCGTTGCGAAGGTACGTATCAACCCGGGCAATATCGGTTCGGTGGACCGCATCCACGAAGTCCTTGCCGCCGCGAAGGCAAAGAAGATTCCCATTCGTATTGGCGTGAATTCGGGTTCCCTCGAAGAGGACATCCTCGAGAAGCATGGATACCCGACCGCAGAAGCGCTGTTCGAAAGCGCCATGAAGCACGTAAAGATCTGCGAAGACTTCGGCTTCGACGATATCATTATTTCCGTAAAGTCCACTGATGTGCGATTGATGATCGATGCATACCGGTACCTTGCCGATAGAATCGATTATCCGCTCCATCTCGGTGTGACGGAAGCAGGAACGACCCGCGTCGGGACGATCAAGTCTGCTGTGGGCATCGGGACGCTGCTATCGGAAGGCATCGGCGACACCGTGCGCGTTTCACTCACCGACGAACCCAAGAAAGAGGTGGAAGTCGGTCAGGAAATTCTGCGCAGCATCGGACTTGCCACGAGGAACGTTGAGATCATCGCATGCCCCACATGTGGACGGCTCGAGGTGGATCTGTTCAAAATCACGAACGAACTCGAGCAGCGCCTCGACGGCATCAAGAAGCCGGTGAAGATAGCACTCCTCGGTTGTGTTGTGAACGGTCCCGGTGAAGCCAGCGAGGCAGACATCGGCATTGCTGCTGGAAAGGGCGTCGGGATCCTCTACCGCAAGGGCGAAGTCGTCCGCCGGTTGAAGGAAGATGAAATCATCGATGCGGTCGTAGAAGAGGTGCTGGCTTTCCAGCCCGAAGCATAGCGAGATACAAACTGATTTTTATAACGAAGGGCAGCCCGTGGGCTGCCCTTTGATTTTCATGCCTTCTATGTAGAAGCTTACTGAACGACGATGAGCTGCGACCTACGCTGCGAGCCCGTAGTAAGCACTGCATGATATACGCCTGGGGGTAGACCTGACGTTTGAACGTTCAATGTGTGGTTCCCCGGCGCAGCAGTTCCTTTGAATAGTGTGCGTACCTGCCGTCCAAGCGCATCGAAGAGCTGAATGGAAATCTCCCCTGCAATGCTGCACTGGTAGGGAAGCGCAAAGGCACCGCCAGATGGATTGGGGTATGGTTGATGCAAAGCGAACTCACCCGGTGCAGCGAGATCATCCCTGTCTGTTGACTGGTTAATGCGGTATATAGCAAGTCCGCTGCCCTGGCTGAGCAGGTAGATCAGGTCGCCATGCAGATGGATATCGGTGCAGTTGGTCATCGTCGGTTCTTCAACGAGGAGCGCCGGATTGTTCGGATCGCTGATATCGTAGAGGTAGATGCCGTCGAAAAGGTCGCAGTAAGCAACCAAGTTTCCATCGATCGACATTCCCCGGGGCACGGAGCTGTTATTTTCGCTGCCGAGAAGCTGCGAGCTGAGAGGGTTCGAGATGTCAACGAGTTGTAAGCCGGGTTCCCCGCTGTGAACGGCAAGCATATTCCCCTGCGCCGCCAGGCTCTGCGTACGCGAATCGAACGGTATCAACGGGCGTTCCTGGAGATTGTTCGGATCACTGATATCGATAACGCGCACCCCGTTATCGTAGTCCGCAATATATGCGTAGTCTCCTTCTATGTCCATATCGTACAGGTTGCCGATATCCGTCAAAGCACTGATCGTATCCGGTCCATGAGGATTTGCAATACTGAAGGCATAAAATCGCCGAGTACCCATGGCAAACGCATATTGTCCGACCACTTCTATGTGTCTCAGGCTTTCGTTTGTAGGTAGACTCCCAAGTTCAGCAGGCGCGTGGGGATTCGAGATACTCACGATGCGCAGCCCCAATTGATGATTTGCGACATGCATGACATCGTTGCTGACGTCGACGTCGTGTGCAGTTTGCTCGGTTGCGTAGGTTCCCAGACGGGCAGGTTTTGTCTTGTCGCCAAGGCCGAGGAGATGGACACCGCCCAAGCCAGATGCTACATATGCTACGCCATCCTCGACGGTCATTTTGAAGTGCGGCCCCGCGGCGAAAATCTGAGACATCAGGAACGGTGCGTTTTCATCCTGGAGTGAGTAGGTAGACAATCCTCTTGAAATGGAAGGAATGTACGCTCTGGTACCTACCACACGTACTTCGTACACACTGCCAGTACCAGGGTCGATGGCCCTGAGACGTACCGGCAATGCCGGATCGCTGAGATCGTAGATCTGCATGCCGGTGGATGAAGATGCGACGTACATTCTATTGCCGTGAATCTCAATATACCGTACCCCCGTGCGGTCAACTGTTTCGACTTCTGCCGGATTCGCTGGGTCGCTAATATCGAGCACAACGATTCCATTGCGCTGATCGGCTAGGTAAGCGTAGTCGCCCTCAATTGCGATTCCAAATGAGTAGCTATTATCGGGAACATATTCCCCAACCTTCGTCATCTGATCGGGCTGAGAGATATCGAGGACGATCAGTCCATATTCCCTGCTTGCGACGTAGGCATAATCGCCTGCAATGGCGACGTCCAACGCGACGATGTCGTCGTCGTATTGGCCGAGTACTTGCGGATTGTCGGGATCGCTTGCAGTTGCGGCGATCAGACCGTTGTTCTCACCGCAGATGTAAACGATATTGTCCACGGTTTTCACATCATACACACCGTACCGATAGGGCAGCGTGCCGCGGATTTGGGGCGCATCGTGTGACGATACATCGACTATCACGAACCCATAAGGTTGGCAAGCTGCGTAGAGAAAATCGCCGTCGAGTTCAAGCCCCTGGATTGAACTCGGGAGCAGCAACGTACTTACTAGCTGCGGATCGTGCGGATTTGCGAAATCATAGATCTCGAGTTGGGATCCGTTCCCGAAGAAAACTGTTGCGTTCTCGACTTCCACAGTATAGGCCGGGCCTTCGCCCCACCAGCCGAGAAGCTCGAGCGATGTGGTTTGCGCAAGCGCAACGCTTCCGGTTATAAACGCAAATACAATGAATATACGTAGTGAATGCTGCATACGACCTCCGCTCCCCTGACAAGGGGTATTCTATCTATGAGTATTGGATGAACTTACGGATATCGCTGCGCTGAAATCTCCCAGCGGTCCGGGAAATATCGTTTGTTTTCCAGCCAATAGCAATCCCGCACCGCCTTTCGCATCACTTTCGTATCTTTGGGCATGAAGCTTCCCAAAATCAAGCTGCACATACAGATTCTTATCGGTCTTGCGCTCGGCGCGGTGTTCGGCGGAATCTTCCATGTGGATTCCTACAAGCTGCTCATAACGCATGCGGTTGACGGTGCAGAGCGTACCGCGACGGTGGAGCATTGGCAATCGCTAAAGCTCGTCACAATGGCGAAAAGCACTACTTTTGGCCAAAACGATCAGGCACAGATCGTCAAGATAGCCGAGAAGCGTATCGCGAAAAACGACCGCATCACAGTGGAGGTGAAAACCGCGGAAGGGGACGTGCGGACATTCGCGGGCGTGACAAAGGTTGCGAAAGAAAACACCATCGCCGTTGCAATTAAGCCGCTCGGGGATCTCTTCATCAACCTCCTGATGATGATCGCAATACCTCTCGTCTTTGCGTCGCTGCTTATCGGGGTGGCAAGCCTGCAGGATTTCAAGAAAATGGCGCGTATCGGGAGCAAGACGATTGCCATTTATGTCGTCACCACGGCGATGGCAATTACCATCGGGTTGGCGATGGGAAACATCATCCAGCCTGGCAAGCAGATGCCGTCCGAATCCAAGGAAGCTCTTATCGCCGCGTACGAAGAAGATGCAGCGGAGAACATCGAACGCAAGGTGGAAATCGACTTCCTGGATTACCTCGTCAGCATGGTGCCGAAGAATCCTTTCAAAGCCATGGTGGAAATGGAGATGCTGCAGATCATCTTCTTTGCGCTGATGTTCGGCTTCGTCACCATCATGCTGCCGGCTGAAAAGCGCGACAGGATTATCGGCTTCTTCGACGCCGTCACCGACGCAATGATCAAGATGGTGGATATCATCATGCTGTATGCGCCCATCGGAGTGTTTGCTTTGATCTCTGCGACGATTGGAGAATTCGGCTTCGGTGTGCTGGAGACGCTCGTATGGTACATTGTTGCTGTCGTTGGCGGACTTGCGCTTCACGGGCTCGTGGTCTATACCGGACTGTTGAAAATCCTCACAAAGAAGTTCAGCATCATGAATTTCTTCAAGAAGCTTCGCCCGGCCCAGCTTGTGGCATTTACAACGAGCAGCTCCGCCGCAACGTTGCCCGTGACTTATGAGTGCTGCGAAAATCTCGGCGCTCCGAACAGCATCACGAGCTTTGTGCTTCCACTCGGTGCGACAATCAATATGGACGGGACCGCGCTTTACCAGGGCGTCGCGGCAGTATTTATCGCGCAGGTGTACGGACTCGATCTCGATTTATCGCAGCAGCTTACCGTCGTGCTGACGGCAACGCTGGCATCGATAGGCACAGCGCCGATCCCCGGCGTGGGAATCGTGATGCTCGTCATCATTCTGAAATCGGTCGGTATTCCCGAAGAAGGCATCGCGCTCATCCTCGGTGTCGATAGAATTCTCGATATGTGCCGCACGGCAGTGAACGTCACCGGCGATAGCGCTGTTACCATGATAGTAACAAGCACTGAGAATGCATTCGAGCAGCCTGAAACAGCGGAGCCGAATGCCGCTTGAGCCGCACGCGGTTGAACCTCCGCAGAAACACCGGCAACTATCCAATTACCATAGACTGTAAACCAGAAACGAATAACGGAGAAGTACACACACATGCAACGCACACTTGCTATCGTTAAACCCGATGGAGTCGCAAAGGGCTACATCGGAGAGGTTGTGAAGAGAATTGAAGCCGACGGGCTGAAGATTATCGCAATGAGAATGGAACTGCTCACGCAGACGAAGGCCGAGGGCTTCTACTACGTGCATAAGGAGCGCCCGTTCTTCAATGATCTTATCGCCTTTATGACAGAGAGTCCCGTCGTCCTGATGTGCCTCGAAGGCGAGGACGCCATTGCCCGCTGGCGCGGACTGATGGGCGCAACCAATCCCGAAAACGCAGACCCCGGCACGATCCGCAAGGATATGGCGACGAACATCGAGCGCAACGTGGTACACGGTTCCGACGCACCGGAAACAGCCGCATTTGAAGTGGACTATTTCTTCAAGGGCTCAGAGATTATGGGGTAACTCTATCCCCGCCAAATTCACAGCCCGGTTTTGCCGGGCTTTTTTATTGGTAGCGATATCGCCCTAATAGGATTACAAGGTGTAACTCAATATCAAACTCACGCCGTACGGTTCGTCATCGTACTTGCTTGCATATTCGACCGAAGCATCCAAGGCTGCCGTTGACGTGAAATATCGTAGACCAACACCAATATGTGAGTAAAAGAAATCGTCCTGCCGGGTGTAAAATGCGGAATCGAACAGAAAGCGTAGGTTCGTATGCAGCAGGTATGATCCGCCAGCCGATACGCCCCAGCGTGAGGGTGTTGAGGTTATTTGGGTAAGATAGCCGAGCGATGCACCGAAAAGAACATCACCCGAACTGAAGGAAACAATACCATTAAATCGGCTGCCGCCGGTGTTCGAACCCTTATACAACAATTGATCGAGTTCTATACCGGCATAGGAAAGTCCCATATTCAACCCACCTAGCTCTCCCAATACCATGCCTGAATACTCAAACCACGCAGCACCATCGATTGAATGGTACTTTGTGTACACCGATAGGTGATCAAATAAAAAGAAGTACAGATTTAATAGTCGCAGTCTCTTCGTAAGACTCGAATATCCAATAGATATATTTGCAAATGTCCCGTGTGGATAGTCGGCAGTTGAGGAATGTATAAACTTGAACGTGTTTGGGTCCCGTACAGAGTCGGTTTCTATCGAGCTTCCTTGCGCATACAAATGCGAGGTCATCACGACTAATCCTATCCAGACAAGAATCTGGTATTTGAGTCCTCGGTTCATTTTACTCATTGGGAGAAGACTGTATAGTGAACGCCTCCAATAAACGAAGGCCCGTCGCGGTTATCGACAGTGCCTGAAACACCTGCCAACTGAACGGCCAGCGATTCGAACACAGCATACCGTATTCCATAGAACCAACCTCCCTGACCTGATCGTGCGTAAAAACTTGTATCCGATAGATAGAGTGATAGCTCGCCAATTATCGACAACTTCTCCATCGGCGTTATCATAACTCCAAGGCTTGCTCCTACTCCGCCCAGAATACCCCTTCTCTCAAACGAAGGCAATAACGCACCGCTCACATTAAGTGTTATTAGCGACCCATGAAATGTGAACACAAAGTAGAGCGCTCTTAGACGATCATCTCTGTGAAGGTGTGAGACGGGAAGGTCCAATATTCCCACAGCGAAACCCGTTGTACCTCCGCTATCGAGTACCACCTTGAGATTAACGAAGTACCGAGGGAAATGTTCTTCTGTCGATTCAAACGTCCCGGCCTCGATGAGGTAGATGCTATTCGCGTGAAATGCCCCGATCATGCTGAACAACCCGCCATTCGATGTAGGAGCGCGGCCCGCGGTATATAATGACAAAGTATAACCGGTATCCACACTTGCAGTAGGGGCAAGAAACAGGCGATGCGAACCCGCCTGGCTATCGCGCCAACCAACATCAAGATATGAAGCTTCCTGTTGCCCCCTAGCATAGCCATGGAAACAAAAAAAAGATACAGCGCAAATCCGAGGATTTGAGGTCGCATTAACATTCTAACCTCTTGATTTCTAAGAAGGTACCGCACGAACCAAATAGACGCAAGACATAACGCCGAGACCTACAATCTTATCATTGAATCGTTGCGGAGGCCAATATACCGGGGGGGGGCAATGTCAAGCGGTCGTGAGGGCTTTTCTTGGGAATTGTCGGGCAGGCGACGGGTGAGGCGGCTCAAAAACCAACCAACGCCCCTCGCGAGGCGTTGCTTTGCTCTATATTTCCTATGCCCTAATGCGCTATGGCGGTGGGGACGATTCTCCTACCTCTCAGGCAATTCGAAGGGTCCGAATTCCTTCTCACGCTTTACCGGATCGCCGAGCCACTCATATTCGCATTCGGTGCAGTGAGTATCCGGGGAATCGTTCAATATGCAGCACCCGCCGAGGATGAGTTTTCCCTCAGAGGCCTTCAAGGCCAGTGCCGGACTGGGCATACCATACTTAATCGGTATCGTCTTTGTCGATCCGCAGCGGGGGCAGGGATGTTTCTTCTTGCGAGGCATGAGGAAATGTACTGAAAGCCCGTCCAAAGCGCCACAAACCAAACCAACGCCCCTTGCGGGGCGTTGTATAGTTCCTACTTCCTAGTGCGCTATAGCGACGGGGAGAGCGGTTTTCTTTCCTTTTGAGGCGGTCTTATCCCGCTTGGGGAGGTTGAGCCGCTGCAACTCGGGAAGGTTCTGGAGGTCCTTCACGCGCTGGGGCCTGTAACCGAGTGCCTCGAAATCCATGATGCCGTTCTCGGCGTGGCAGGTCTGGCATTCGTGCGCTTCCCGGCTTATGCCGTGATTCACCATAAGCGAACCCATCTGCCGCATCCAGTGCGGTTCCACGTTCCGGAGCTTGCCGTCCTTAAGCGGGAATTCCGTCTTCCATTCGTCCACTCCGAAGTACGCCATGAATTCATCCATCATGTAGGCCTTGAACGGGAATTCGTACATGCGCTTCACAATCGGATTCTGAATCGCCACCTGCACTGCCTTCTTTGGATCGCCGGTCTCGTAATAGGTTGCATAGTCGAACGGCAATATCATCGCCCCGTACGGACCCTGGTTGCTCATGTCCTCGTACATCATTGCGTTGAAGAGCTTGAACGGGTAAATCTTGCTTTCGGCCATGTTCATCAGCGGCCGGATTTTCTCTTCGATGAGCCGCTCGCGCTTTTTACGCATCTCCGGGGTAAGCTGGGAAAGCGGATTGGTAACGCCTTCCACGTAGGCATCCACGTCCAGATCCTTGTAGGTCTTCTTTAGCTCGAGCGCAGCCTGGCGGATCTGCTCGATCGCGATAGGATCGGTGATCTGCGCAAGCTGGACCTGCAGCGGGTTGTAGTTTGTGTTTTTATTCGGATTAGCACCAAGCGCATTGGCAAGGAACGTGCCGTTACCGTTGAACCACAGGTACGTAAAGCCCCTGCCCGGCTGACCCGACCACAGGATATCGGTCGGCGTCCAGATGCCTTCCTCTTCATGCCATGTCGGGTGGACCCAATCGCGCAGCACCACGTTGTTGTCTTCCAAGTGTGTGATATGGCATGTCTCGCAGGCGATCCGCGCGGTATGGCCGTTGAGTATGACGCGCGTTATCGGATTCTCGGTATGCGGCGCCGAGGTGTGGCAATTCTCGCAGGCGACGACTTTACCCGGCAGGTCGTTCCCGACGAGGTCCGTGCCCTTCGTGCCGCGTGGAATCTTGTGGCCTTCCGGTTCGTGGCAATCCAGGCAAACAAGCCCGGCCCTGTAGTGCACGTCGCTTTCGTAGCTGAACGGGTTACCGCGTTTCGCGCCCGGGTGCAGGAGCCGCTTGTTCTTGTAACCGAGGTTCTTCGCTGCCACGTTGTGCGCGTAGGCGTCGCCGCCCATGTTATGCTGATGGCAGTTCAGGCAGTTCTCGTTCTTCGGTTGACCGACCGTCATCGCAGCGCGCATGGTGCGGTCCTGGTTCCATCGGATACCGTTCTCGTCCTTCATGGCATGGCGGTAGTTCATATCGTAGTTGTCGGAATGGCAGATAAGGCAATCCACGCCTTCTTCAGCCGATGATGGAATATTGCCTATCGGCATCATCTTCTCGGTCGCGGGGTGGTAGTTACCGCCGATATGGCACTGTCCGCAGCCCTCGCTGCGCATCTCCACCTCACCGTCCGCATGCGCGGGCTTTGCTTCTACAATCGCCGCCCAGCCCGTCCAAGAAAAGCTGCCCGGGATACCGCACGCACGGTCGATCTTTCCGACCGGAATCTTGTGCATACCTTCGTTCACCTTTCGGCCGTCGTAGCCGTAGGTCGTAAATCCTGCGGAAGTGGACTGGAACTTGAAGTGAATCGAGTTCAGCACATCTTCCATTGTGTTCACGTTGGTGTAGCCGCCTTCGTTATCGGGCACCTTCATCGTCTCGTGGCAGGTGAGGCAGGTTTTGGGACCTTCGTACTGCCGTATTCCTGCCTCGCGGAAGTACTCGATATGATCGTAGCTCGTCTTCGCACGAAAGCTGCGGGTCTTCATCAGCATGTCCTTGCGGACTTCCGAGGTGAACTCACCATGCTCCTCGCCGACGATGGCGCCTGCTTCTTCGAGCCTGCGCTGCCGCGTGAGCTCGAGCGCCAGGGCTTCGAATTCGCTATCCGAAAGCGGCTTGCTGGATTCGTAGGTGAGCGGCGCGTTTTCCACACCAGTGTAGACTTCGAAAAACGGATTGTAAATAAAGGCCATGAACAGCCAACCTGCCAACCCGATATAGGCAAACACAGCCAGGAATTTTCCCCAGCGGGGCTTCGGCCAAAGAACGGATTTGATCTTCATAATTCTTCTATACTTTCAATCTATACTAGACTTCTTGTTCTGCGAGTTCAGGTTCGCGCGTGGGTTCGGGTAGCGGTTCTGCGCGCTGTGGTTCTTCGTGATGATCGTGTTCGTGCCAGCCCGTCATCATTGCCTTGAAGTTGCTGCCGACCGTTTTGCCGGTTGTAGCCAGATAGATGTGCCCGACCATGAACAGACTCAGGAAAAAGCCCAGCGCTGCATGCGCCGTAGCCATCGGCAGGATACCTGCCATACCGAGCACTTCTTCTGGCGCGGTTTCCGGGAAGAGCAGAAACCACCCCGACACGATAAGAGCGGGGAAAAGGACGTACATAATTTTTAGGTATGCGATCTGCTGAAGCGGATTGAACTTGCGCTCCCTGGTTACCTCATACGGATGCGGATCGCCTTTGAAGATCCCGTACAGGTAATACTTTGCCTGGCGGAACAGCCTCGAAAATATTCCCCGGGGCTGGGGCAGATATTGCTTGTAGTTTCCGCTCGCGAAATTGCCGATCACGAAGAAGAGGTACGATCCAGTCAGGATCAGCCCTGCGATATTATGCGATGCGATCGCGATATCAAACGGCATGAGGAGCGAGCCGGTATCTGAGTAGTGCAGACTGACGCCCGAGACGATCAGCACGAGAAACAGCAATGCGTTCAGCCAATGCCAGATCCGCAGCCATGTTGGGTAGAGGTAAATCTTCATGCGTCCTCCTCCTTCGCTGCTTCCCTTTTTTTCTTTCCCATCCACCGGAGCAAGCCATGCCCGCCTATGCCCACGAGCGTCAATCCAAATAATGCGAAGCTTACAGCGTCGAGTACCGAGTTCCGCGTCGAACCGATGATGTAGGCATCGTTCAGGAGTGTGCCGTTAAGGAATCCCATCCGCTGCCGGGACTCGCGGTGCTCATACTTGTAGAGTTTGGCAAGCAGTACGGAGTTCTGCGAATGGCAGCTCTCGCACTTCGTCACCGCCTGCGATTTCGGCAGCACATTGTGGGAAGTATTCGGCGCCTCGTAGGAGGTGTGACAGTCCACACATCGAACGTGCTCCCAATGCAGATCCTGGTTCGGGAGCCATGCATGGGTCACTTCTATCGGAGCGAACTTGCGTTCGGTGAATGCCGCCAGCTTCTGCCCGGATTCATGGCAGTCGGTGCAAAGGGCATTCGCGGATTCGATCTTGCGTGTGCTCACCTCCTGCTCCCTGCGAAACGAATGCGGATCGTGGCAGGAGAAGCACGAGAATTTTTCGCCGAGCTTCTGAACATGAACGCTCTTCGCAAACTCTTGCTGGATATCGGCAAAGAGCTCTTTGAGTTCAAGCTTCGGGTCCTGGTGGCAATTCGTGCAGCGCAAGGCCCCTACCCCGGTTCGCTCCTGCGCATGCGGCCATGCATCGTAGCCTTGTTCGTGGCAATGCGTGCATTGCAGATCGCCGTGGATGGAATGCCCGAATTCCTGCGGTGCAACGCTCAGATTTCTGATCCCGCCAGGCGCCGTATCACGGATACCGAGTGTGGAAAGTGCATGACAGCGAAAACAGGCATCGTTTCCGCTGCGAGGGGCTACCTCAGCCGTTTGCCCGTAGAGCGCCATCACATTGGCGAGGAGAACGGTGAGGAGAAGAAAAAGTATCAGGTGCGTGCTTGCAAGTGAAGCTGTACGCTTCATGTGCGTATTTCTCCTTTCATCTCACCATAAGATGCAGTAAACGCCAAAGAGATTCAAATATCGAATACTCTGCGAAAATTGCTCCATTCCCGGCGATTTCGCTTGCCGAATCGCGCCTTTTCGCTGATGTTAGTGTTGAACAAGGAATCCATCAGACGGCGGCCCTATGGGAGAGCACGAACTCATCTTCACGAACAAAACGCATCCTGTGCTGCGTGTACTTATTGCGGCAGTAGGCCTTTTTCCCCTGCTTGCACCATATGAGCTGCTCGTGCAGCAAAAGTGGGACGGATTTGATTGGTTTATGCTGTTCCCCATCGTCATATCAGCGG
>PABJ01000115.1 GCA_002699105.1 Ectothiorhodospiraceae bacterium
GAAGAAAGCCCGCAGAACAGCGAGGATGACGATGATGGTGAGTCTGAAGGAAGCATCTCTGGAATTGATGGAGCATCAGACGGGGATTCTGGAGGAGGTTGGTGACGAACTATTGGAGCGAAGGGTGCTTGATCGGCTGGTATGCAATTGATGCCGATGGCAACGAATCCAGAGGGCAAAACCGCCCGCGAAATAGCCGAAGAAGCCGGAATGCAGGAGGTCGCCGGGATGCTTCCGTAACTGCTATCCGTCTCAACGGTGAATTCTATAAGAGAGTTTGCCGTTTGATTCTGGCTATTATTCCGGGTATCTTGCCCGAAAGAGCTCTATGGCTGCAATGCTTACCCAATTCGAAGACCTCGCCGCCGACAACACGTCCGGTGCGACAGAACTTATCCAGCGCATTCTCGCCCTTTGCGAGAGCGGTGCGATGGGTAACACCTACAATGAAATCCGCGAAGGATTGAATCTCCTCGAAGACGCGCACTCCAGCATGCCTTCGCTGCATACCGTGATTCAAATCCTGAAATCGGAGTTCCTGCCCGGCTTGAAGAATGCCGACGATCTCGAGCAATCGCTGCGCTACATTGTTTCACTGCAGAAGATTCTCGAAGAATCCGGGGCGCAGATAGCCGAGAAATTCCTCAGCGTCCTCGAGCGCCCGACGCGAATCCTCACAATCAGCAGATCTTCCACGGTTATTTCGGCATTGAAGAAGGCGCACAAAGCGAACAAGCTTTCGCACCTGTACGTCCTTGAGGCACGTCCGGCATACGAAGGATGGCGAACCGTGCGGGACTGCTCCGCTGCGGGCATTTCTTCGACCCTGATGGTGGATGCAGCGATGGGCGAGGCCGTACAGACTGCCGAGGCTGTGGTCATCGGCGCGGACAGCGTGAGCTCCGACGGCTACCTGCTGAACAAAACCGGCACCCTGCCGCTCGCGATTTGCGCAAGCGAATTCGGCCTCCCGCTCTACGTGCTGTGCGATTCCCTGAAATTCTCGCCGCAAACCCGCCGCGATGTCACGATTGATGAGCACCCCGACAGCGAAGTGATAGAGAAAGAAGAATCCGACGCGTTCAAAGTCTGGAACCGCTATTTCGAATGGGTGCCGATCAACTATGTCGAAGCCTTCATCACCGAGCGCGGCGTCTTTCCGCCCGAAGAGCTTGAAGCTCTCAGTACGGAAGAAACGGCCGCGGATGAATAGCTCTGCGCTGACACATCTTACAGCGGCGATCGTATTCGCCGTTGTCCTTTCAGCCAGCGCTCCGGCACAGGATCGTATCGGGCCGCACGAATGGCAGGAGCAGCAGGCCGGGACCCTCTCCTCAACCGCAATCAACAAACATCTGCATCCGAAAGCTGCCGACGGGACGCTCAGCCGCATCGTCTACGGATATCATCCGTATTGGCGGCCGGATGCATCGATAGATAACTACCGCTCCGAACTTCTCTCCCACGTGGCATACTTCTCGTACGCGGTTGATCCGGCGACGGGCGGATACTCTACGGTGCGCGACTGGCTGACAACGCCCCTCGTCGACTGGGCGAAAGCCCGCGGTGTGAAGGTACACCTGTGCGTGACGAACTTCGGCTCCGGGAACAACAGGGCGCTGCTCTCCTCGCAGCCCGCGCGCGATACACTGATCGCGAATCTCGTCCGTATGGTGCAGGCGCGCGGCGCCGACGGTGTGAACATTGATTTCGAAAGCGTGCCCGGCTCCGAACGCGAGAACATGGTGACCTTCTTCGCCGATCTCCGTACGCGTTTACAGGCTGCGGTGCCGGGAGCAGAGATTGCCGTTGCAGCTCCCGCAGTGGATTGGAGCGGCAGCTGGGACCTGGAACGGCTGAAGGATTACATAGATATTTTCTTCGTGATGTGCTACGACTACTACTGGTCGGGTGCAAGTACAGCCGGACCGGTCGCACCCATCCAGGGAAGCACCTACAACGTGACGCGCACGCTTGAATACTACCTGAACGAAGGCGTGCCGCGCGGACAGATAGTGATGGGAGTGCCGTACTACGGCATCGATTGGCCGGTCGTATCAGACGCCGAGAACTCCCCCGCGACAGGAACGGGCCGGGCATTTACTTACGCCGGTGTGAAGTCCAGCTTCGCGAATGAAACCGAGCTGTGGAGCGAGCGCTACCTGAACCCCTGGTTCAGTTACAGGCCGACCGACTGGAGGCAGTGCTGGTACGATAATGCAACAAGCCTGGAATTGAAATACGACCTGTCGCTCGATCTCGATATCGGCGGCGTCGGAATGTGGGCGCTCAGCTACGACGACGGTCACACGGAGCTTTGGGATCTTCTGGAACGCAAGTTCTTCATCCCGACTGGAGTGAAGGCGGCATCGAATGCAACTGCGTTGTCATTGCACGTCTATCCGCAGCCCGTTGATGAGGGGCAAAGCATATCTGTCCGTCTGCAAGGCGTCTCACGCTCTCAGGGTACTTCGCTTCGCATCGTCGACGGCCTGGGAAGAACCGTCCGCAGGCTGGATGTGCCGGACTCGGGTGAGCTTGAGATTCCCGGCTTGCCGGCAGGGATGTATATTGCATTGTTGCAGGCAGGACGCGAGCGTATCGCGGCCCGGTTCATCGTACTCTGATATTCCCGCATTTATCATGGCAAAGAAACAGAAGCAAGCTGCAAAACCGAAACGCAGCGATCGGCAGCCGCTCCAACCGGCTGCCAAGGCGTTTACAACTGCGCTGGCCGCAGCCTTCGGACTGAGATTCCTGTTGAGCGAGACGCTCCCACCGGAGTGGAGGTTCTGGGGCGTCGACTACCTTGAATACATCGACGGCGATAAGGACGTTCTCCTGGCGCTTGCCCTCCCGCTCATTTTCGCAATCCCCGCAGTCACAAAGAAACTCTCATCGCTGTTCCCGTCGAAGGAAAGCATGGATATGAAACCGGTCGTTGGTGCCGGTGTTGTGCTCGCGGGTGCCTACGCAGTGCTGATGATGCTAGAAGGATTCGTCTTCCCGTTTCTCGGGGATGGGTCGGTTTTCGCAGGGGAGGTGTTCAGAATCATCAATGTGGATGGCTTCGAAAGCGTCATCGTCAAGCCCTCGGCATACCTTGCCGGGAAGGCTGTTGAGTGGTACGCTCTCGCCTTCGAGCCGGCCGATAATACCGCGCCGTTCGTTGTAAGCGGTGTAGCTGGATTCGCGGTCATGCTTGCAGCCTGGCTGTATTTCCTGCGGAAGGAGACTGCGAACATACGTCTAATGGTGCTCGCACTCCTCGTCAGCTCGGGTGCCATGCTGCTTTTCACCGGGTATGTCGAACTCTACGCATTGCCGTATGCCTTTACCGTGGCGTTCTTTCTCGCAGCGTGGGAATCCATCCGCCGGGACGCATCCATTGTGCTGCCCGGCGTGCTACTCGCCATAGCAATTGCATTCGGCGCGGCAGCGGCGGTCTTTATTCCTGCCTACGTCCTCATGCTGCTGACGCATGGGAAGTCCGGCGAGCTGGCTCTGAAGAAACCCTTCCTCGCTCTCACCGGACTTATGTTCGCTGTCATCATCATCGGCTATGTGGTCATCGGCACCGATGTGATTTCGCAATACCTGATCCCTATCGTACCCACCGGAAAGACGCCGGATAGCGTTATGAACGGCATCCAGAGCTATACGCTATTCGCTCCGGCGCACTTGATCGATATCATCAACGCGCTGCTGTTGAACGGAACGCTGGCTCTGTTCTCCATTTTCGGGATTGCAGCGCTTGCCCGTCCGGAGGGGTTCTGGTCGGATAGGCTCACTGCTGCATTTGCTTTGGCATCCGTTGGGGGCGTGCTGCTGCTCCTGGTTGGAAACACCTACTTCGGCATGGCGCGGGATTGGGACATCACGGCGATTCCTATTACGGCAGTCCTGTTTCTCGCTGCTGCGATGCTCGTTCGTGCAGATGAGAGTGGGAAGCTATCTTTGCGTGCAGTTCTCCCTTTGTTGCTCATCGGCGCCGTGGCCCTGACCTACCCCTGGATGAAGGTAAACCACGACGAGCCGCGCGCAGCCGAACGGTTCTCGGACATCCTGGCGATGGACGCCGATGTGCTGCTGCCGGTGAATACATTCACGGGCTACGAACACCTTGCCGAATACTACTCATCGGCCGGAATGCGGAATGAATATCTCGATGCGCTCGAACGCCTGGTGGAGACTGGACATAGCATCGATGCGACGCTGAACACATTCCTGAGCGAAGCAATTGATCCAAAGCACGGCGGAGAGAAGGAAGCGGTGTTCCAGAGGCTTTGGGATGCTGCATACACCGCAGCGCAGAAGGTGGCCGATGACGATACGCAGATCAGGCGCATCCGCGAGGCGGTAGTTGGTTCCTTCGTCAGTGCAGAGAGTGTGGGCGCAGGGCAGGGCATAGACGGCGAGATTTCGAGATTCAAGGCAGTATTTCCATCCTGGCCTGAACTCTCCATATACACCGCATTGCTCGATCCCGCGATGGATCCAGCCGCGAGGTACGAACAGGCAGCAGAGGGACTCAGCGAAGAGACAGAAAACGCGTATCTTTATATGGTCGTCGGTGAGCTGGCGCAACGGTCGAATCAGATCGACCGGGCAGCGCAGCACTTTGATTCGGCCCTTTCGCTCGAGCCCAACAAGTACCCCTCGTGGTACCTCTCGTATGCTCGTATGATGTACGAGAGTGGAAGAGTGGAACAAGCGAAGCAAATTCTGCGAGAGTGCATGGAGCAATCCCGCGGGACGAAGGAAGCCGAAACCGCCCGCCAGGTACTGCAATCCTGGGGCGGCTGATACACTGCGACTGAACAGTAACCGAAGAACCTGGACGGAACAAGAATGGCACAACCAAGAACAATTCGCGCACCGCACGGCACGGAGTTAAGCTGCAAAGGATGGCAGCAGGAAGCGGCGATGCGCATGATCATGAATAACCTCGATCCCGATGTCGCGGAGCATCCTGACGAACTGATCGTCTACGGCGGGTTTGGCAAGGCGGCCCGCAATTGGGAAAGCTTCGAAGCGATCATCGAATCGCTGAAATCGCTCGAAGGCGATGAAACGCTTCTGGTGCAGTCCGGCAAGCCTGTCGGCATATTCAAATCGCATGCTGATGCTCCGAGGATACTAATAGCGAACTCCAACCTCGTCCCGAAGTGGGCAACATGGGAAGAATTCCGCCGGCTCGATGAGCTGGGCCTCATCATGTACGGGCAGATGACGGCCGGTTCGTGGATTTATATCGGGACGCAAGGAATATTGCAAGGAACGTACGAGACCTTCGCCTCGGTCGCGACAAAGCATTTCGGCGGAACGCTTGCCGGAACGCTCGTCGTGAGTGCCGGTCTCGGCGGGATGGGCGGCGCGCAGCCGCTGGCCGCAGCCATGAACGGCGCAGCCTGCCTGATGATCGAAGTCGATCCGAGCCGCATACAAAAACGCCTCGATACGAAGTATCTGGACGTCTGGGCCGAATCGCTCGACGAAGGGCTGGAACTTGTGCTGAAGGCAAAGAGAGAGCGCCGTGCGCTTTCTGTCGGTGTGCTCGGCAATGCGGCCGAGATACTTCCCGAGATCCACAAACGCGGGATTGTACCGGATGTGTTAACCGATCAGACCTCCGCACACGATATGCTGCACGGGTACGTGCCGATGGGCATGACGTTCGATGAAGCTGTTTCGTTGCGTAAATCGAATCCGGACGATTACCAAACCAAATCGAAAGCCACTGTCGTACAGCACGTACAGGCGATGATCGATTTGAAGAACGCCGGTGCGATTACGTTCGACTACGGCAACAATATCCGGGGAGAGGCGCAGGCGAACGGATTGGAGAATGCCTTCGATTTCCCCGGCTTCGTCCCTGAATACGTTCGCCCGCTGTTCTGCGACGGGAAGGGACCGTTCCGATGGGTGGCTCTTTCCGGCGATCCCGAGGATATATACCGTACCGATAGGGCCGTCCTTGAGACCTTCCCCGAGGATAAACAGCTTGCAACGTGGATCAAGAAGGCGCAGGAACAGGTTGCATTCCAGGGGCTGCCGTCGCGCATCTGCTGGCTCGGCTACGGCGATCGGGCGAAGATGGGCAAGGTGTTCAACGAACTTGTCCGTACGGGCGAAGTAAAGGCCCCGATTGTTATCGGCCGCGATCATCTGGACTGCGGTTCGGTCGCATCGCCAAACCGGGAAACAGAAGCCATGAAAGACGGCAGCGATGCTATCGCCGATTGGCCGATCCTCAACGCAATGCTGAACTCCATCGGCGGCGCAACGTGGGTATCGTTCCACCACGGCGGCGGCGTCGGAATGGGCTACAGCCTTCATGCGGGCATGGTGATCGTCGCCGATGGCACGAAAGAAGCCGAAGCCCGGCTGGAACGAGTGTTGACATACGACCCCGGTATGGGAATTATCCGCCACGCGGACGCCGGGTACGACCGCGCCATCGATAATGCCGAAAAATTCGGGGTCAAGATCCCGGTCTCCCCTCGCTAGATCCCGCTAACCTTAGTAAAGTCAATGTGTAAGTGCTTCTCGAAAGAGAAGTACTTACGTGCCCTTTACCTATTTACATAACGATTGTGGAAAAAAGTCACACCCCGGCATAACAAATCGTTACGCTCTGTGTTTACATAATGGTGAGACGTCATTCCGTTCGAAGAGAGCGGGGCAGGTTCTCTTTTGTATGTGTGAATGACGACGTATATCCACCACGGAAACACATTACATACATCCATTGAAGGAGAAGCTATGCGGATGACACACACTCCGACATTCTTGCCGGATCGTCGCGCACGCTCTGGTTTACAGAGTTTTGCGATCGGATTAACGATCCTTACAATCTCCCTTATCATGGCCATTCCGGCTCAGGCGCAGCTGAACGGAAATTACACCATTGGTACGGGCGGAAACTACACCACCTTTAAAGATGCGGTGAACGCATTAGAGACCCAGGGTGTGAGCGGTCCAGTAACCTTTACGGTTATGGTCGGCACCTACAACGGTCCCGTTTTAATCGGCTCTATCGCCGGAGCATCGGCAACGAACACTATTACATTCGATGGCGTCGATCCCAATACACGCCATTTGGAGGCGGTCACAAACAGCTCCTATTCCTATGTCATTCGCCTCAACGGTGCGGATTACATTCGGATAAGAAATCTGCATATTCACGCAACTGGTTCAAGGGGCTACGGCGTCCACCTCACGAATGCCGCAGACCACAACGAGATTACGGGCTGCTTCATCGAAGTGAATGCTACTTCGACAAGTTCCCTTTGTGTACCGATACACGCGTCCTCAACGTCCTCAACCAGCGCCGACGGTAACTGGGCCAACTACACGCTGATCGAAAACAACAGGCTCAGCGGCGGCGGATACGGTATGCGCATGAACGGACCGAGTTCCACGAACGGCGCGATGAACAACCGCATCATCAATAACACGATCGAGAACTTCGATGATCGCGGTATCTACTTCGATTACCAGCAGAATGGCGAGATCGTCGGCAACCGCATTGAGCATCGCGGTACCGAAGATGATGCATACGGCATTTATGCCTACTACACCTCGAACGGTCTCAAGATTGAGAAGAACTACGTGTTCGTCTCGAATTATGGTATCTACATGTACTACTGTAACCGTTCCGGTTCCAACCGTGGTACGCTGGCGAACAACATGATCGTCCTCGAAAACTGGGTGACCAACGAAGATCTCTACGGTATATACAGCTACTACACGAAGGACATGGATATCGTCTACAATTCCATCAACCTTGATGGATTTGACGATCACCGCGGTGTCTATATCTATGGGACATCCTCATCAAGTCTGAGATCGACATATAACCTCCGCTTCCAGAACAACATCATCAGAATCCTCGACGGCGATAGTTTCTACATGTACTATATCCGCTACGATGATTACTTCGATGCCATCTCCAACAATGTGTTCTGGCACGAAAAAGGAAGCTACTACCGCTACTACTACGACGGCTCCACGCGCTATGGTATGGCATCCCTGCAGAGCTGGCGGCCTGCGGACAATCAGGACAGCTACGAGATCGATCCGCAGTATGTCTCAGCACGCGATCTTCATTCGTTCTATTCTTCCAATCTGTGGGGGAAGGGCACACCTGTCGCAAGCATTACGGATGACTTCGACGGCGAAACCCGCGATGCATCAACACCGGTTATCGGCGCGGACGAGTTTGAGCTTTATCCGATCGATGTTGGTGTGACCGCCATCACAGAACCGAGCGGCAATTGTGCCGGCAGCGCAAACAGTCCATTGACAGTGAATATCCATAATTACGGAACGGATCCGCTCGACGCATCCGTCACGCCGGTGAGCGTTGCAGTAAATATCGGCGGTCCTCTCCCGCAGACATTCAATGGCGTCATGACCTCGGGAGTGATTCCGCCGTTTGGCGATATGACATTTAACGTGACGAACTCCCTTGATCTGACACAGTCAGGTACGTACACGTTCGAAGGTTCCGCTACCGCCCCTGGCGATGGATTTGCCGGTAACGATGCTATGCTCGAAGAAGATGAGCGAGTTATGGTCCCGACGATGACAGACATGCCGTACTTCGAGGACTTCGAAGCCGGTCCTGCGGGCTGGGTTGCAACGACGATTGTTGATGGCGCTGGTAATTCATGGGAATGGGGCAAACCTAACTATGAAGGAACCAGCAGTCTTGCCGATCCTATTCGCAATGCAAACAGCGGCCAGAATGCATGGATGACAGGCCTTACGTCTGGATATGACAACAATGAAGAGGGCGGCCTCGATTCACCATGCTTCGATTTGTCCACACTGTCCAGTCCTGTGCTCACGTTCTTTGCGAACTATAACCTCCAGAGCTCGTATGACGCGTGGAAGGTTATGGCATCGAGTGACGGCGGCGGCTCCTGGGTACAGGTGCATCCGTACTTCCAGCCGTATTCGAGCTCTAGCAGCCTTGGCAACATGTCGGCTCCTAAGTTCTCTTCATACAGTGTCGATGGCTGGAAGAAGTACGCATTCCCATTGTCGGCCTTCGCCGGTGAGCCTGATGTCCGTGTACGAATTCACTTCTCATCCAGCAGCAGTACCAATTCCTACACTGGCGTTGCGATAGACGACCCGGCAGTCGGCGATTTCCCGCAGAAGGATATCCAGATTACGCAAGTCTATTACGACAATGTGAACGATGGCTGGGCTCGCAAGATGAACGAGAACCACACGGTTCATGCGCGCATCCTCAACTACGGTTACGAACTCAACCCGCAGACGTTGACTCTCGTCTACAAGGAAGGTTCGCCTCCTGCGAGCGCAACAGACGGTGTCTCTCAGACGTTTACCCCCAACTGGCAGGGAAGCGAAGCGCTCGTCACCTTCAGCCAGCCGCATATGCCTACGGCAACCGGCCCGATGAACGTGTACGTCGGCGTATTCTACAGCGGCGACGGCGATGCTTCCAACGACATCAACATGATTGCGCCGGTTGTGCAGGGTCCAGATACCTACGGCTATGAAGACTTCGATCTTTATACACCGGCCATGTGGGAGAAGGGCTTCACCGTGGCGAACGTCAACGGTGGAACCACATGGGATGCCAGCACCGGCACCGGAGCGCTCGGTTCGAATTCTGCCAGCTACATCCACGACGGATCGAATGCCGACGATTGGCTGTTCGTGCCGGCAGCGATGCTCGGTGCAGGTAACAGCTACAGCGTAGAGTTTATGTTCCGCAGCCGCACCGGCATCCCGCAGACCCTCGAGGTTGCATACGGTGCCGCACCGAATCCTGCGCAGATGAAGGTCTTTGAACGTTACGAGAACTTCTCGAACACATCCTTTGTCGGTGCAACGAATGAATGGGGCAATGCGCCGTTCTTCAATACGCCGAACATAGCTCAAGACTACTACGTTGGTTTCCATGCAGTGAGCGACGGTCCGGGTGGAATCATTGACATCGATAACATTCGCATGTTCGATAATCCGCTTCCGCCGCCAAAAATTGCATGGGGTCCCGAAGGCGGTCCGTACACAAGCGATCCGAACGAACGTCTCTCCTACACCGGTGTCTACAAGAAGACCGGTATCATTACCGAGACGATAGAGATCGTGAACGAAACAGGCTGGTACGGTGTGCCGGAAGGCGACTTCCTCTGGGATGTCACAACGACGGCATCATGGATCAACCTCAAGAAGTCCACGCCAGATCCGCTGACGTATCTCGCGACGAATCCGTATTCGCCGGCATGGGCGCGTCAGAATCAGGAAGTGACGCTTGAGCTGTACACGCACATCCTGCCTCCTGGCACGCACAATACAACGCTGGACTTCCGCGGCGAGCTGCACAATAGCGTTTACGATCGGGGTATCGAAGCTAGTAACCAGGTGTTCCGTCTACCGGTGCAACTCGTTCTGACTGGTACTGGCGGCGGCGGCACAGGCGACAGCGATGACGATGCCAGCGAAACCGGCCTCACAGTCGGAGGCAGCCCGTACGTCTTCAAGGACGACATGGGCAATCCATTCGCAACGGTGCATGTCACCGGCGGTACCATCCCGACGATGACCATCAAGTCGTTCCCTGGTCAGCTCCCACGCCACCTCGCACGTCTGCGCTACGTCAAGCATTACTGGATGATTGAAGCGACAGGCAGCGGCTGGACAGCCGATATCCAGTTCCATTACTACGATTCCGAAGTGCTCGCCGGCCGGGTCACGATGGAGGATCAACTCCGCGGACTTCGTATCCCCGACGGTACGGCTGCATGGGAAGACCCGATCATGGGTACGACCTCTGCAGCAATGCCTGGCGAAAACTACGTGATGGTACGCGGCTTCAACGAGACCAACTTCGACGGCATGATCGTGGTCGCTCACGATTACACCGTTCCGTTGTTCCCGAAGCCGGACGTCGCGAGCGATGTCCCGAGCGATTACAGCCTCGGACAGAACTACCCGAATCCGTTCAACCCGTCTACCTCGGTAAACTTTGCTATTCCTCAAGACGGCCATGTACAGATCGTCGTGATGAACAGCCTCGGTGAAGAGGTCGCCCGCTTGGTCGATCGCGAAATGAGCGCTGGAACCCACACGGTACAGTTCAATGCAAGCAACCTGCCTTCCGGTACCTATTTCTACACCATGAAGGCTGGCGACTTCTCAGCAACGAAGACCATGGCTGTGAATAAATAGACCAGGTAGCCCCGCTGATTCGATACGCACACTGCGTCATCGAACATCTCTGACGGCTCCGCTTGCACAGGCGGAGCCGTCTTTTCACTATGTAGCCCTACACGCCACTTTTTTTTCACACCCTCAAATTTTCTTTTTGCCCCTCCTCAGCACCCTCCATTGACAATAAGTCTCACGGTGATTCTGTTCAGTCATTCAGCTAGAAAAGCTATGCTTGTTGGATTCAACGACAAGCTATAAGAAATATACGATTGCGATATGGGGTGTTTGATTAGTAGATCGGAGCCAATCGAAAAATAAGAGTGATGCGGCTTTTTGGTGACCATAAGTAGTGAGAAGTATTCACGTATACATAATATAACGCCTTGTTATGTATATATAACGTTCGTTATAATTATGTATGCTTGACATTCTGAATTTCGTGAATTATCTTCACAAAGAACTACATGTGGAGGAAGAGCTACGGTGCGGTCTGTGTGCAACAAGCCCCGTGCGATATTCACTCTTAGATAAGCTCGCGACACAACTCTGTGTGCAAATGTGTCTGTGAGGGTTCAAAAGTCCATTCCCACATTCCTCATAAACGAAAGGAGACTTCGCGGTGAGAA